>NZ_JBFUCL010000167.1:0-7943 GCF_056405255.1 Agromyces sp. P1_H4
GTGCCCGGGCCGTAGCCGTCGGGCAGCTCACCGGCGAACTCCTCCTCCAGCAGCGAGCGGATGCCGCCGCCGACCGCCGAGTCGGCGAACGCCGAGCTCTGCGCGTGCAGCAGGCCCTCGGCCGTGGCGATGAGGTCCTCCCACTCGTCGTCGGCGATGAACGGGACCTTCTCGCTGAACCCCGGTCGCGGGATCGCGCACGTCCAGTGCGCACCCTGGCCGCCGACGTTCGTGGCCCCGGCCGCCGCCGGGAACGTCGGCGCGTGCGCCGAGCCCTCGCCGCCGAAGTCGAGCAGGTGGGTGCCCTGCCGGGCGGTGAACATGCCCTCGACGACCGTGCCGGCCGGGATGCCGAGTGCCTCGCGGAACTCCCCCGCCTGCGGACCCTGCGACCGCTCCCGCGCGCGGGCCTTCTCGGTCGGGTCCGCGATGTTGCGCACGCTCTCGCCGGGGCGGTCGGTCAACTGCGGGCCCGCCTCGAACATGACGACCCTGGCATCYGGAACGCCCTCCAGCAGCGTGCGGGCGTAGGCGGAGCCGATGGGCCCGCTGCCGACGACGGCGATGGTGGGGTGGTGCGACATGAGGTGCTCCTCTTCGGGGTTCACGCGGTGAGGGGTTCGGATGCGGCTTCGGGTGCCGGCTCGACCTCGTCGGACAGCTGCCCCTTCGGAAGGAGCACCGCCGCGACGATGCCGAGCGCGTAGACGACCGCGAGGGCCGCGAAGACGGGCGAGAGCACGTCGCCGTACAGGTGCGCGACGTGCTCCTGCACGGCGGGCGACGATGCCCGCGCTGCCTGTGGAGTCAGCGTCGATGCGTCGAGGATCGACGGGAGCCCGGCGGCGACGCCGACGCCGATCACCCCGCCGATGACGGCCGTCGCCACGGTGGATCCCATCTGGCGCACGAGGTTGACGGTCGCGGTGATGGTGCCCGTCTCGTTCCGCGGCACGGCGCTCTGCACGACCGCGATGACGAGGCTCATGAAGGAGCCGGTGCCGATGCCGACGACGCCCATGACGACCATCGGCACCCAGAGCGGGGCACCGACGGGCAGCAGCGCCATCGTCAGCAGCCCTGCGGCGCCGAGGGTGGTGCCGACGATCGGGTAGACGCGGTAATGGCCGGTGCGGCTCACGAGCCATCCGGTCGCCAGGTTGGAGACGAGCATCCCGAACACCGTGGCGATGGGCACGAGCCCCGACACCGTGGCGGTGGTGCGATACGCCATCTGGAAGTACGTCGGCAGGTACGCGGTGACGGAGAACAGCCCGACGCCGATGATGGCCGAGAGTGCGACGCCCGCCGCGATCGTGCGATCGGCGAAGAACCGCAGCGGCACGATCGGCTCGGGCACGCGCAGCTCGATCGCGAAGAAGGCGGCGAAGCCGATCGCCGCGACGACGAAGGCCACCAGCGCAGCAGATGCCGCGGCCGGGTCGCCGATCCAGCTGACGGCGAGCACGAGCGCGACGAAGGCGACGGTGAAGCCGGTCGCGCCGGCGAAGTCGAAGCGCCGCCGAGGACCGGGGTCGATGTGCGGGATCGCGAAGACCGCGAGGGCGAACGCCGCGACGCCGAACGGGATGTTGATCCAGAACACCCAYGACCAGCCCCAGTAGTCGGTGATCGCCCCGCCGAGCACCGGGCCGAYGAGGATCGCGACCGGGAAGGCCGCGCCGATGATGCTGAGGATCTTCGGGCGTTCGCGCGGCGTCGTCACGTGGGCGACGATCGTCTGCGACATGAGCTGCAGTCCGGCCGAGCTCATGCCCTGCGCGACCCGGGCGACGATGAGCTGCGTCATGTCCTGCGCGAAGCCGCAGGCGAGCGACGCCACGAGGAACACGACGAGCGAGACGAGGAAGACGAGGCGCGGACCGACGAGGTCGCCCACCTTGCCCAGCACGGGCAGGAGCACGGTGCTCGCGAGCGTGTAGCCGACGACGACCCAGCCCATCTGGCCGAGTGCGCCGAGCTCGCCGGCGATGGTGGCGAGCGACGTGGCCACGATCGTGTGATCGAGGGCGCCGAGGATCGAGACGGTCAGGAGGGAGGCGATGAGGAGCCGGAACCGGAGCGGTGAGAGCGACATTCGTGGATGGCCCGAACGATCGGACTGTCGACGCGACCCTGTGTGCCCTCGCCGCAGCGTCACGGTGAGGATCGGATCCGAGGGATCCCGACGTCATGTCGATTCTAGACGATCTTTCGTCGCAAAACAACTAAAGCCGGGTCGGATGCCGCGACGGAACGAGGATGGCCTCCGCCGCTCGCGCGTCCGCCAGCAACTCGTCGAGCTCCAGGCATCGCGTGCCTCGTGCCACCATGTCGACGGCCCGACGCACCGACGCGCGTTCGCCGGACTCGAGCCTCGCGGGCGCGACCAGGCGCCCTGCGGCGGTGCTCGTGGCCAGCTCGACGTGCCCGAGCGGCGCATCGATCTCGACCTCGGTGGTCGCCTCGCCGAGCGCCTGCACGCGGAGCACGGCTCCCTCCGGGCTCGTCACCCCGACGAGCACCGAGCCGAGGACGCGTCCGTCGTCGTCGGCCCGCAGCAGCGCCGTCCCGGCGTCGCGTCCACTGTCGGCGGCGCCCACCACGAGCGGGGCACCCGCGAGCGAGCGCATCCAGCCGACGGCGTCCCGAACCATCGCGGGAAGGGCGTCGGCCGTGGCACGGCACTCCGCGACCGTGACGCGAGGCGCGACACCGCTCCGCTGCGCGAGGGCCAAGACCACCAGGTCCGCCCGCAGGGAGGACCGGTGCACGACGATCGGCACGCCCCGGTCCGCGGCGCGGTCGGCCAGGGCGCCGACATCCTCGAGCGGCACCGCGCGAGGTTCTGCCACGAGCACCGCCGCAGCCCCCGCCTCCACGGCCCCCGCGGCGGCATCCCACCACTCGGCCGAGCCGTCGACGACGACGATCGCGCCGGCCGAGCGACCGACGCGCTCCGCGCTGCGCGGGAGGCCGGCGACCGCCACGACGTACTCGGGCAGGTCGGCGAGGATCCCGACGCGCTCGCTCACGACGAGCCTCCCGCGCGGATCGCCGCCGCGGCAGCGTCGGCGAGGTCGATCGCGAACAGCGCATCGTCGAGCACCTCGTGGTACTCCATGGTGGCGCTTCCGTCGAGCAGCGCGGCGAGCGCCCGCCATTCGCGCACGTAGCCGTCCTCGTCCTCCCGCCGGTACGTCGTCGTGCGGAGGTCGCCGACGCGGACCCGCACCGTCGCGCTGCCCGCATGCACGAATGACGGCGGGAACTCGACGTCGACGCGGTCGGTCTCGGTGCCGATCGTGAGGCGCCAGATCGGGTCGGGTCCGTCCGGCAGCATGACCGCCGTCAGCAGGACCCGCACGCCACTGGCGCGGAAGGCCACGGTGTAGCCGATCGGCGGTACGGCCGCCGCGAAGTCGACGGCCTCGAAGTCGGGCGCGAGGTCGCGGATCGCGGGGAGGTCGTGCACGGCGAGCCCGAGCACGAGCTGACGCACCACGTCGGCAGCGACGGCCGGGTCGTCGAGGTCGGGCCCGCCGCGGGCGGGAGGCCCGGCGGGACCCGGTTCGGTGACCGCGGCGTGGAACCGGCCGTTGGGCGGAAGCGCGACGGTCGCCGAGATCGTGCGCACGTCCGACTCGAGCGCCACGAGGTGGTGCTTCGCCCGATCCCAGGCCTCGTCGTGGAAGTGGTTCGTCGCGACGAGCAGCTTCACCCCGGCCTCGCGGCAGGCGTCGACGACGGCACGCGCCTCCGCCTTCGTGGTCGCGAGCGGCTTCTCGCAGAGGATCGCCCGGATGCCGGCGTCGACTCCCTCGAGGATCTGCACGGCGTGCTCGCTCGGCGGGCTGCAGATCGCGAGCACCTCGACCGCGGCATCCGCGAGCAGCTCCTCGGTCCCCGTGGACGACGCCGCACCTACGCGATGTGCGAGTTCCGCGGCGCGGCCGCTGCCATGGTCGGCGAGGTGCACGACGGTGAACCGGTCGCTCAACCGCTGCAGTGTCGGGAGGTGCAACGCCGCCACCCCCGGACCCGCCCCGATCACGCCGACGCCCCACGGCATACGCCGTCCTCCCGCCCTGCTCAGCGAACTTGTGTCATAACTATACAAAAGCGGGTGTCACTTTTGTCCATAGTCGTGCCGAAATCACCGCTGCACGGCCCGTGTTGTGTCAGAATCTGTGCATGACACGCGAGTCGACCCTGCGCTTCGGCGCCCAGACCGATGAGGTCACGAGCCTCCTTCGAATCGTCAACCTGGTGCGCACCGGAGAGGCGGCCACGCGTCCCGAGATCGGACGGGTGACCGGGCTCGGCCGCGGCGTCGTCACCCAGCGGGTCGACCAGGCCATCGAGATGGGCTTCCTCGCCGACGGCGAGTTCGGCCCGTCGTCGGGCGGTCGCGCCCCCCGCACGCTGCGCTTCCGCTCGGAGCAGGGGCGCATCGTCGTCTGCGCCCTCGGGGCCCTGCACATCCGCGTGGGCATCGCGTCGCTCGACGGCGACATCGTCGACCACGCCCACACGAAATGGGACATCGCGCGTGGCCCCGCCGAGACCATCGAGAAGGCGCTCGAGATGCTCGACGAGATCCTGGCGCAGCACCCCGACGTGCCGGTGTGGGGTGTCGCGGTCGGCATCCCGGGCCCGGTGGACTTCGACAGCGGGCGCCCGGTCGCTCCGCCGATCATGCCCGGCTGGAACGGCTTCGACGTGCGCCGCCGGTTCGAGCAGCGCTTCGACGCGCCCACCTGGGTCGACAACGACGTGAACCTGCTCGCCTTCAGCGAGCGCGCACGCCGCGACGACGAGGCGCTCGACCTCATCTTCTGCAAGGTCGGCTCGGGCATCGGCGCGGGGCTGCTCTCCCGCGGGCGCATCCACCGGGGCGCGAATGGTGCGGCCGGAGACATCGGGCACGTGCGGGTGCGCGACTCCGACTCCCTGTGCCGATGCGGCAAGGTCGGATGCCTCGAGGCCGAGGCCGGCGGCTGGGCGCTCGTTCGCGACGCCGAGCTCGCCGTCGGCGAGGGCAGTGGGGGCGCCCTGGCCCGTCACGTCGAGGGCGGCGCGGACATCACGCCCGAGGCGATCGCCGTCACCGCGATGGACGGCGACGCGCTCGCCATCTCGCTCATCCAGCGTTCGGCACGACTCGTCGGCGAGTCCATCGCCGCACTGGTCAACATGTTCAATCCGGCCGTGATCGTCGTGGGCGGCGCCGTCTCGTCGGCCGGCGAGGTCTTCCTCGCGGAGGTGCGACAGCGGGTCTACGAGCTCTCACTCCCCCTCGCGACTCGCGACCTCAGCATCGTCCGCTCGCTCGGCGACGAGAAGGAACCGCTTCGTGGTGGCGCGGAGATGGTGCGCGAACAGCTCTTCGAGGCCACGTTCCCCCGTTGGTTCGCCGACGGACGCCCGACGATCACCGAGGTCATGGTCGCCTCGTGATCGCTTCTTTCGTTTTCTGACATAAGCGTGTAGCTTTCTGTCTCAAGTGAGATACGAAGGAGCGCGCCCATGACCCTCGCCGCCCTGCGCGATGACGCGCTCGCCTCCACCGACGACGGGTTCGCGCTGCGCCTCGGCCTCCCCTGGATCCGGTCGCTTCCCGTCGCCAGCGYCGACGGCCTCGAGCTCTCGATCGACGGCGAGCGGGTCGACCCCGTCCTCGTGGCGCTCGACGGACGGCTGCTGGATCCTTCGGCACTCGGGCGCGAACGGGGATGGTGGTTCCTGCAGGACCGCCTCCTGCTCCGCGGCTGGCGGATGCTCGGGCCCGGCATGCACGAGGTCGTCGTCTCGTTCCGCCTCGTCATCCCCTACCTCCAGACCGCGCCCGACGGCCCGCTCACCCTGCCCTTCCACGTCGCGCGCGCACTCGAACTCGACGCTCCCGCCTCCGCACCGTCGGTGTCCCGCGATGTCGCCTGAGCCGAGCGACGTCGACGTCGCGGGCGCGCTTCCGCCCACCTGGACCCTGGCCGCGAGCGCCTTCAACTGGACGCCCGAGGTGATCCGCACCGAACGCACGGCACCCGACATCGCCGCGGGGATCGTCACCGGAGGCATCGCTACCACGATCGAACTCGAGCCCGGCCAGTTGTGGCGGTCGTTCCCCGTCTCTGCCGACGCCGAGGTGGACGCGCTGCGCCGAGTGCTCGACGGGGCCGGCGGCAACGTCAGCATCGTCGGGGCGAGCCTCGACGACTGGACCGGCGCCCGCCAGCGGCGCTCGGAGGATGAGCGACTCGCGTTCCTGCTCCCCCAGCTCCGCGCCGCCCATCGGGTGGGTGCCACCGGCGTGCGCCTGCCGATCGGGCAGGCCGGCGAGGCACTCCTGCGGCGGCTCCTGCCCACCCTGCACGCGCTCGATCTCGTGCTGTACGAGGAGATCCAGGGGCAGCAGGCACCGGACTCGGCACCCACCGCGGCGGCGATCGACGTCATCGCCGGCATCGACGACCCCGGCCTGCGGCTGCTCGTGGACCTCAGCATGCTAATGCCCGCCCTGCCGACCACGTACCTGGACGAGCTCGCGCGTGCGGGCCTTCCGCCGGAGCTGCTCGCACGCCTCGTCGACGAGTGGCGCGACCCCGCGACGACCGGGGCGGTCGTCGGGCTGCTCCGGTCTGGCGGGGTCCCCCCGGCGATCCACACGCTCTACATGAACCTGCTCGTGCGCTTCGGGCGGTCGCGCGCGGCCGACCTCCGCGGCATCCTGCCCCTCGTGGGCGCCTTCCACCTCAAGTTCTGGGACCTCGACGACGCCGACCTCCGGGTGTCCGCACCGATCCGCGACCTCGCGGCCCTGCTCGCCGGCTCCGACTTCGCGGGCACGCTCTGCAGCGAGTGGGGCGGGCACGAGTGGCTCTTCGACGACCCCGCGGACATGACCCGGCGGCACCTCGCGCTCGCGCGATCGGCACTGGCCGCGGGGGCCGGCGCTCGTGACGACGCGACGACGGGGGCGCCGCCAGCACATCAATCGACGCAATAGCCCTAGGGGCGGGATCGACCGCGCTGATAGAATGAGGGGTCCCGACCCCAGCGAAGGAACACAACGACGTGTCCGACCTCCCCCCACTCTCCCGACTCGATCTCAACCTGCTCGTGTCGCTCGACGCCCTGCTCACCGAACGCAGCGTCACCCGCGCCGCCGAGCGGCTGCACCTCAGCCAGCCGGCGCTGAGCGCCTCGCTCGCGCGACTGCGCACGCACTTCAACGACCCCATCCTCGCGAGGACCGGCAATTCCTACGAGCTCACCCCGCTCGCGTCGCGTCTGTCCGAGCACACGGCTGCCGCGCTGGATGCCGCGCGACGCGTCTTCGAGAGCCAGGCGGAGTGGGATCCGAGCCAGTCGACGCGCGAGTTCGCGATCTACGGCTCGGACTACAGCCTCGCCACCACCGGCCGACGCCTCGCGTCACTCGCCGCGGCACGGGCCCCCGGCGTGCGCTTCCGGTTCATGGTGCACAACCAGCAGATCGTCGAGGACGCGGTGAACCGCCTGCGCGGCGCCGACGGGCTGCTTATGCCGCACGGCTTCCTCACCGACCTGCCCTACACCGACCTCTTCACCGATTCGTGGGTCATTATCGCGGCCGACGACCATCCGACGCTCGGCGATGCCGTCACCCTCGACGACATCGCCAGGCAGCCCTGGGTGTTCACGTACCAGTCGCGGTCGGCGTTCACCTCGGCCACCCGGCAGATCCAGCAGCTCGGCATCGAGCCCCGGGTCGAGGCCGTGGTCGAGAGCTTCCTCGCCCTGCCGATGTTCATCGCCGGCACCGATCGGCTCGCGCTCGTGCAGGCGGCCCTCGCCGACTACGCGCGCAACGTCGGGGGCGTGCGGGTCTACGCCCCGCCGTTCGACGCGACGCCCATCCACAACGCGATGTGGTGGCATCCGGTGCACCGGCGCGACCC
>NZ_JBFUCL010000168.1:0-13072 GCF_056405255.1 Agromyces sp. P1_H4
TCGCGCGGCCCGGCGGTGCCCCCGGCATCCGCTCGCGTCGGAGTCTACCGCCCGGCGACCGGCGCCGCCGATGCCGTAGCGTGGTGGGCGTCGCGGGGCCGCCCGCCGGGAAGGATCGATGACGATGTCGGATGCCGCAGCGACGAGCCACGGCGACGAGCGGGCGGTGCGCGTCGAACGCGACGGCCGCGTCGCCACCGTCGTCATCGACCGCCCGAAGTCGCTCAACGCCCTCTCCCCCGAGGTGCTCGGCGCGCTGGACCACGTGTTCGGCGGCCTGTCGGACGACCCGGGCGACCTCGCCGGAGTGCTGCTCGTCGGCGCGGGCGGGCGGGCGTTCGTCGCGGGCGCCGACATCCGGGCGCTGTCGCAGTCCACCCCGGCCGAGGGGGCGGAGACCGCGCGACTCGGTCATCGCGTGGCCGCCACGATCGAGGCGCTCCCCCTTCCGGTCATCGCCTGCGTCGACGGCTTCGCGCTGGGCGGCGGGCTCGAGCTCGCGCTGGCGTGCGACTTCATCTACGCGACGGATGCCTCGCGCTTCGGCCAGCCCGAGGTGAAGCTCGGCCTCATCCCGGGGTTCGGCGGCACCGTGCGGCTGCCGCGGGTGGTCGGGCCCGCACGCGCGCGCGAGCTGATCTACACCGGGCGCCAGATCGGCATCGAGGAGGCCATGGCCGCCGGGCTCGTCCTGCGGCGGTTCGAGGACCGCGAGACGCTCCTGGCCGGAGCACGGGAGACCGTGGAGCTCATGGCGACCGGCTCGGCGTCGGCGGTCGGCCTCGCCAAGCGCGTGCTCGTCGCGGCATCCGGCCGGGCCACCGACACCGCCACCGAACTCGAGATCGCGGGCTTCGAGGACGCGTTCCGCACCGGCGACAAGGCCGAGGGCGTGGCCGCCTTCCTCGAGAAGCGCGAGCCGCGGTTCACCGATGGCGCCGGCGCCGGCGCCACGCCCGCCTGACCGGGAGCGACCGACCCGGTTCGCGACCGGGCGGCCCTTCTCAGGCGATGTGGTCGTCGAGCCAGGCGAAGCCGTCGAAGCGAACGCCGTCGGCGCCGAACATCTCGAGGTGCATGTGCGGGCCGGTGGACTGGCCGGTCGTGCCGACGGCGCCGAGCTGCTGGCCCGCGCTCACGCGCTGRCCCTCGACGACCTGCAGGGAGCCGAACTGCATGTGCGCGTACGAGCTCGTGATGAGCTCGCCGTCGATGTTGTGCTGCACCTCGACGTTCACGCCGAGCCCGCCGCCGTTCTCGGTGGCCAGCACCACGACTCCGTCGGCGATCGACATCACGGGCGAACCGTTGCCCGGATTGAAGTCGACGCCGTCGTGGCTCGTCGAGCAGCCGGCGCAGGGCGCGTTCCGGGGGCCGAAGCCGTCCGAGCGCTTCTGCGGCGTCAGCACCGGCCAGACGACGAGGTCGGCCTTGATGATCGAGACGCTTCCGAGGCCCGCGACCTGCGAGAGGAGGGGCGGCGGAGCGGCCTCGACCGCGTAGCCCTCGACCGCCATGGGCTTCATCTCGGCCTCGTGCGCGACCTCGATGGTCTGCGGGGCGAGCGTGATCGAGTCCTCGACCGGAGCGTACACGGAGGCGCGCGGCTCGGCGTCGGTCGCGGTGATCGCGAGGGCCGGCACGCTCGTCGCGACGAGCATGCCCGAGGCGAACGTCATCGCGATCATCGAGAACGCGGGCCGCAGCGATCGGCTGCGAGGGGTGCGGTCAGGACTCGTGCGGGAGGCGCGGGGGCCGGCACCGAAGGTGCGGGCGCGGGAGGAGGCAGGGGGCTTCGGGGCGGCGCGGCGGCCGTGAGTAGGGGAATTCATGCAGGTGCGTTACGTATCCGGGTCAGAAGTCTCGAGGCAATCCTGGCTACCGTACGCACCGAATCTGGGAGATTCATCCGTTACCCGACCGTTACCTCCGTCGGTTCGGCATCCGCTTTCCGTTGCGGAGCGCGCAATGAACTGAGCGGATGCCCCGAGCTCGCGCTCGAGACATCCGCTCATCGGATGCTGAACCTGTGAATCAGCCCTGCTTCTTCAGGCGCGAGGTCGCACGGGCGCGCGCGGTCTGGTCGAGCTCGACCTTGCGGATGCGCACCTTCTCGGGCGTGACCTCGACGCACTCGTCCTCGCGGGCGAACTCGAGGCACTCCTCCAGCGTGAGCTGGCGCGACGGCGTCATCGACTCGAACGTGTCGGAGGTCGACTGACGCATGTTGGTCAGCTTCTTCTCCTTGGTGATGTTCACGTCCATGTCGTCGTTGCGCGAGTTCTCGCCGATGACCATGCCCTCGTAGACCTCTTCGGTCGGGTTCACGAAGAACGTCATGCGCTCCTGCAGGGCGATGATCGCGAACGGCGTGACGACGCCCGCGCGGTCGGCGACGATCGAGCCGTTGTTGCGCGTGACGATCTGACCGGCCCACTCGTCGTACCCGTGCGAGATCGCGTTCGCGATGCCCGTACCGCGTGTCGTCGTGAGGAACTCGGTACGGAACCCGATGAGGCCGCGGCTCGGCACGATGAACTCCATGCGCACCCAGCCCGTGCCGTGGTTCGACATGTTGTCCATGCGGCCCTTGCGCGAGGCCAGGAGCTGGGTGATCGCACCGAGGTACTCCTCGGGCGCGTCGATCGTGAGGTGCTCGTACGGCTCGTGCGTCTTGCCGTTCACCTGCCTGGTGACCACCTGGGGCTTGCCCACCGTGAGCTCGTAGCCCTCTCGTCGCATCTGCTCGACGAGGATCGCGAGCGCGAGCTCACCGCGGCCCTGCACCTCCCACGCGTCGGGACGGCCGATGTCGAGCACCTTGAGCGACACATTGCCGACGAGCTCGCGGTCGAGGCGGTCCTTGACCATGCGCGCCGTGAGCTTGTGGCCCTTCACCTTGCCGACGATCGGCGAGGTGTTCGTGCCGATGGTCATCGAGATCGCGGGGTCGTCGACGTGGATCGCGGGCAAGGGGCGCACGTCATCGGGATCGGCGAGCGTCTCGCCGATCGTGATGTCCTCGAAGCCCGCGACGGCGATGATGTCGCCGGGGCCGGCCTCCTCGGCGGGGAAGCGCTCGAGCGCCTTCGTCTTCAGGAGCTCGGTCACGCGCACGTTCGAGTGCGAGCCGTCGTGACGCACCCAGGCCACGGTCTGGCCCTTGCGGATGCGGCCGTTGAAGACGCGCAGCAGCGCGAGGCGGCCGAGGAACGGCGAGGCGTCGAGGTTCGTGACCCACGCCTGCAGCGGTGCCTCGTCGTCGTAGCTCGGCGCCGGGATGTGCTCGATGATCGCGCCRAAGAGCGGCTCGAGGTCGTCTTCGGCCGGGAGCGAGCCGTCGGCCGGACGGGTGAGCGACGCGCGACCGGCCTTGCCCGACGCGTAGACGACCGGCACGTCGAGCAGCGCGTCGACGTCGAGGTCGGGCACGTCGTCGACGAGGTCGCTCGCGAGTCCGAGCAGCAGGTCGTGGCTCTCCTCCTCGACCTCGGCGATACGAGCGTCGGGGCGGTCGGTCTTGTTCACGAGGAGGATGACCGGCAGCCGGGCCTCGAGCGCCTTGCGGAGCACGAACCGGGTCTGGGGCAGCGGACCCTCGGACGCGTCGACGAGGAGCACGACGCCGTCGACCATCGAGAGGCCGCGCTCGACCTCGCCGCCGAAGTCGGCGTGACCCGGGGTGTCGATCACGTTGATCGTCACGGGACCGTCGGGCGCGTGCACGCCCTCGTAGCTGATCGCCGTGTTCTTGGCGAGGATCGTGATGCCCTTCTCACGCTCGAGCTCGTTCGAGTCCATGGCGCGCTCGTCGACGTGGGCGTGGTCGGCGAACGAATGGGTCTGCTTGAGCATGGCGTCGACGAGCGTCGTCTTGCCGTGGTCGACGTGGGCGACGATCGCGACGTTGCGCAGGTCGTTGCGGGTGGCGTTGGCCATGGTTGGTCCTCAGTGATGCGTGTCGTCACGTGGCACCGACGCGGCCCTCGCGGGCGGCGCGGCGGCAGCGCGGAAGCGCTGGGTGTGAAGGTCTGTGGGATCGCGCGAAGCCGATTCCACGGCGCGCACCCGACAAGCCTACCGTGCGAGGCGCGGGTTCGGCTGGGAACGCCGAACGCCCGGCATCCGGGTGAGCGGATGCCGGGCGTTCGGATGGTGCTTCGGGCTACGCCCCGAGCTCGATGCCGGCCCCGGGGATCGCCGCGAGCAGGTCGCGGGTGTACTGCTCCTTGGGGTTGTCGAACACCTCGTCGGTGGTCGCCGACTCGACGATCCGGCCGCGCTGCATCACCGACACGTGGTCGGCGATGACGCGCACGACGGCCAGGTCGTGGGTGATGAACAGGTAGGTGAGCCCGAGCTCGGCCTGCAGGTCCGCGAGCAGGCGCAGGATCTGCGCCTGCACCAGCACGTCGAGGGCGGAGACCGCCTCGTCGAGCACGAGGATCTCGGGCTTCAGCGCGAGCGCCCGCGCGATCGCGATGCGCTGACGCTGGCCGCCCGAGAGCTCGTTCGGGTACCGGCTGACGAGCGCACTCGGCAGCGACACCTGGTCGAGCAGCTCGAGCACCCGAGCGCGGCGCGTGGCCTTCGTGCCGACCTTGTGCGTGTGCAGCGGCTCCGCGATCGTGTTGCCGATGTTCCGCAGTGGATTCAGCGAGCCGTACGGATCCTGGAACACCGGCTGCATCCGGCTGCGGAGGTTGAAGAGCTCCTTGCCGGTGACGCTCGCCAGGTCCTTCCCGCCGACCACGATCTTGCCGCTCGTCGCATTCTCGAGCTTGAGGAGCATCTTCGCGACCGTCGACTTGCCCGAACCGGACTCGCCGACGAGCGCCATCGTGGTGCCCTTCGGGATCTGGAACGACACGTTGTCGACCGCGGTGAACTCGCCCGAACCGCGGATCTTGAAGACCTTGGTGAGGTCCTCGACGACGATCGCGGGCGGGGCGGATGCCGCAGCCGCGAGCGCCTCGGCACGGGCCTCGGCCGTGGCGATGAGGTCGATCGTGTCGCCGGCCGCGTGCGCCGCATCGGACGCCATGGACGACTCCGCCGCGGCGATGCTGCCGCTGGCCTGGATGCGGCGCGAGGCGAGGCTCGGCGCCGCGGCGACCAGCCGCTGCGTGTACGGGTGCTGCGGGTTCTGCAGGATCTGCGCCGACGGGCCCGACTCGACGACCTTGCCCTTGTACATGACCACGAGCTGCTCGGCGCGCTCCGCGGCGAGGCCGAGGTCGTGCGTGATGAACAGCAGGGTCGTGCCGAGCTCGCGGGTGAGCGACTCGAGGTGGTCGAGGATGACGCGCTGCACGGTGACGTCGAGCGCCGAGGTTGGCTCGTCGGCGATGAGCAGCTGCGGGTCGGCAGCGAGTCCCATGCCGATGAGCACGCGCTGGCGCATGCCGCCCGAGAACTGGTGCGGGAACTGCTTCAGGCGCCGGTCGGCGTCCTGCAGGCCGGCCTGCTTCAGCACCTCGATGGCGCGCTGCTTGACCTCCTTGCGGCCGGTCGCGATGCCGTTGGCCTTGATGGCCTCCTCGACCTGGAAGCCGATCGACCACACGGGGTTGAGGTTCGACATCGGGTCCTGGGGCACGAAGCCGATCTTCCGACCGCGGATGCCCTCCATCTCCTTGGGCGAGGCCTTGGTGAGGTCCTGCCCGTCGAGGAGGATCTGGCCGCCCGACACGTGACCCGTGCCGGGGAGGAGGTTGATGATCGCGTGCGCGGTCGTGGACTTGCCGGAACCGGACTCCCCCACGATCGCGAGGCTCTGCCCGCGGTAGAGGGTGATGTTCACCCCGTCGACGGCCTTGACCAGGCCGTCCTGGGTGGTGAATCCGACCTGGAGGTCCTTGATCTCGAGGAGCGGGCGCTCCCCGACATCGACCGCGGTGCGCTGCTGCACGTTGCTTCCGTTCACGATCTCGGTCATCGCTGGGCCCTCGCCTTCGGGTCGAGCGCGTCACGGATGACCTCGCCCAGCATGATGAAGCTCAGCACGGTGATCGACAGCGCGACCGACGGCAGGATCAGCACCTGCGGCGCCGTGCGGAGGTCGGTCTGGGCGGCGCTGATGTCATTGCCCCAGGACATGGTGCTCGAGGGCAGGCCGACGCCGAGGAACGACAGCGTCGCCTCGGCGACGATGGCCGCGGCGAGCGAGATCGTCGTGATGACGATGACCGGGGCGATCGAGTTGGGGAGCACGTGACGGACCAGGATCCGGAAGCGCGAGACGCCGAGCGCCGTCGCGGCCATCACGAAGTCGGCGTTCTTCACCCTGAGGATCTCCGCTCTCAGCACGCGGGCCGTCGCCGGCCACGCGAATATGCCGATGGCGAGTGAGATCACCCACACGTTCGCGTACTGCGAGAACACCGACATGATGACCACGGCCGCGAGGATGTAGGGGATCGAGAAGAAGATGTCGCCGAGGCGCGAGAGGACCGAATCGATCCAGCCGCCGTAGAAGCCCGCGAAGGCGCCGAAGACGATGCCGAGCACGAACACCAGCACGGTCACGATGATGCCCACCGACAGCGAGGTCGACGTGCCGTGGATGATGCGCGAGTAGATGTCGCAGCCCTGCTTGGTGAACCCGAGCGGGTGGCCGTCGGCGGGGCCGCCGTTGCTGTTGGACAGCTGGCAGTCGTTGTTCGGGGCGACCTGCGTGAACAGGCCCGGGAACAGGGCGACGACGACGACGAGCACGATGAGGACCGACGAGATCCAGAACATCGGGCGCTTGCGCACGTCGTTCCACGCGTCGATCCAGAGGTTGGTGGGCTTGCCCTCCGTCTTGACCTTGTCGATCGCGACGAGCGGGGTCTCCTCAAGCGGAGCGACGAAGTGCTGCTGGTCTGGTCTGGTGATGTTACTTGGCATAGCGGATCCTCGGGTCGAGAACGGCGTACAGCAGATCCACCAGCAGGTTCACCACGAGGTAGATCAGCACCATGACGGTCACGAAGGAGACGACGGTGGGTCCCTCTCCGCGGATGATCGCCTGGTAGAGGGTGCGGCCGACGCCGGGCACGTTGAAGATGCCCTCGGTGACCGTCGCGCCGACCATCAGCACGCCGAAGTCGACGGCGAGATAGGTGACGACGGGGATGAGCGAGTTGCGCAGGATGTGCACGGGGACGATCCGGCTGCGGGACAGGCCCTTGCTCGCGGCGGTGCGAACGAAGTCCTGCGTGCCCGTGTCGATGACTGACGCCCTCGTCAGTCGAGTGATCTGGGCGAAGCTGATGGTCGCCAGCACCAGCGCCGGCAATATCAGGTCTTGCGTTGGAGCACCCGGACCGACCGTGGTGCGGAACCACCCCAACTGGATGCCGAAGATGTACTGCGCCACGAAGGCGACCACGAAGATCGGGAGCGAGATGAGGATGAGGCTCACCACCAGCGCGCTCGCGTCGAAGATGCCGCCCTTGCGGAGGCCGGAGATGAGGCCGACCGAGATGCCGAAGACCATCTCGAAGAAGACGGCGATGACGGCGAGGCGGAGCGTGACCGGGAACGTCGTCGCGAGGATCTCGGAGACGGGCTGACCCGAGAACGAGGTGCCGAGATCGCCGCGGAAGATGTTGCCGAGGAAGATCAGGTACTGGACGATGAACGGCTGGTCCAGGTGGTAGCGCTCGCGCAGCTGCTCGAGCACCTGCGGCGGCGGCGTCTTGTCGCCGAACAGGGCGACGATCGGGTCTCCGGGCATTGCGAAGACCATGTAGTAGATCAGGAAGGTGGTGCCGAGCAGGACAGGGATCGCCTGAAGCAGTCGGCGCACGATGTAGCCGGCCATGGATCAGGCCCCGCTGTTCGTGATTGTTGACATGTTGAAGAAACCTCACCGTTTGCGAGTCGTCCACTCGATGGTACGCCGATCGGGGCGGCATCGGGGATACGTGGGAGTGGGGCGGCAGCCGAATGGCGGCACCGAGTTCCAGCCGAACTCGACGTCGTCGACCGACTCGCTCCACGCGCCGTTGACCGTGGAGTACCACAGCGGGATCGCGGGGAGGTCCTTGAAGAGGATCTCCTGCGCCTGCTGGAACTTCTCGTTCGCGGCGTCGAGGTCGGTGAGCGCGAGGCCCTCCTTGAGCAGGGCGTCGAACTCGGGGTTCGAGTAGTCACCGTCGTTCGAGCCGGCACCCGTCGCGTAGATCGGGCCGAGGAAGTTGAACAGGGCCGGGTAGTCGGCCTGCCAACCGGTGCGGAAGCCGGTCTGGATGGTGCGGTCGGTGATCGCGGTGCGGACCTCGGCGAAGGTCGGGTACGGAGCGCCCGACGCGTCGATGCCGAGGTTGTTCTTCAGCTGGTTCGCCACAGCGTCGACCCAGGCCTGGTGGCCGCCGTCAGCGTTGTAGGCGATCTGGAAGGTGCCGTCCCACGGGGCGATCGCGTCGGCCTCGGCCCACAGCTTCTTCGCCTCGTCGGCGTCGAAGTCGAGCACCTCGGAACCGGGGATGTCCTCGGAGTAGCCGTCGATGACCGGCGAGGTGAAGTCGTGCGCCGGGGTGCGGGTGCCGGAGAAGATCACGTCGGTGATCTCCTCGCGGTCGATCGCCTTCGAGATGGCGGCGCGACGGAGCTTGCCCTCCTCGCCACCGAAGTGGGCGAGACGGTCGGGGACGGTGAACGACTGGAAGATCGCCGCGGCCTGCGTGACCGAGCGGTCGCCGAACTCGTCCTGGAAGGTCGACAGCGCGCCGTCGGGGATGGCGTCGAGCACGTCGAGGTTGCCGCCCTGGAGGTCGGCGTAGGCCGCTTCCTGCGTGGCGTAGAAGACGATGTCGAGCCCGCCGTTGGCCGGCTTGCGCGGGCCGTCGTAGTCGGGGTTCACGACGAGGTCGATCTTCTCGTTGTGCTTCCAGGCGCCTTCGCCGTCGAGCATGTAGGGGCCGTTGCCGACCGGGTTCTCACCGAAGGCTTCCATGTCCTCGAAGGCCGACTCGGGCAGCGGGTAGAACGCCGAGTAGCCGAGGCGCAGCGGGAAGTCCGACTCGGGCTGCTTGAGCTTGACCGTGAAGGTCGTGTCGTCGACGACCTCGAGGCCCGTGAGCTCCGAGTCCTCGTCGTAGCTGAAGCCCTCGATCGACTCGAAGAAGTAGCTCGAGAGCTGCTCGTTCGAGAGGAGTGCGCCGTAGTTCCAGGCGTCGACGAACGAGTTGGCCGTGACCGGCTCGCCGTTCGAGAACTTCTGGTCGGCCTTGAGCTTGATGGTGTAGTTCTGCGCGTCGTCGGTCTCGATCGACTCGGCGACGTCGTTGACGGGAGCGCCCTTGGCGTCGTAGTAGATCAGGCCCGCGAAGATCGCGTCGAGGATCTTGCCACCACCGGTCTCGTTGGTGTTCGTCGGGACCAGCGGGTTCTGGGGCTCAGAACCGTTCGTGGTGATGACGGCGCTGGTGTCGCCGGCGCCGGCCGACGACGAGGCGTCACCGCTGGTGCAGCCCGAGAGCGTGAGCGCTCCCGCGGCCGCAAGAGCAATGGCGACAACGCCAAATCTCTTGATCTTCAATGTTCCTCCTGGTGAGATGTGCGTCGACAGCACGACTTCTGGTCGCACTGGAGCGCTAGTAGATCGAGACTATGAAGCGGCTTGCACGGAAGCAAACCCAGAGGGAAACCGTTACCGACGCGCAATGTAGCGGGTGACACGAAGCCGTAAAACCGCGTGAGGGCGCATGATTCTTGCGTGCACGAGGCGCGTGCGAGGATTACCGCATGTCCACTGCATGGCGCCTGCGGATCGAGGTCGTGATCGTCCTCGGGCTCTCGCTCGGTGCGTCCGCCGTCTACTCGATCGTGTCGCTGATCGCGAAGCTCACCGAGGAGCGCGCACTCGGCGACCAGAGCGTCGCGCTCAATCCGTCGCGGTCCACGCGGGAGTGGCTCGACTTCACCTACCAGTTCCTCGACGTCTTCTTCGGGCTCTTCGCGGTGGCGCTCGTGCTCTACCTGCTGTGGCGGCCCGGCCGCAGCCCGTTCCGCCGCATCGGCCTCGACTTCACCCAGCCCGGCCGCGACGCGGCATCCGGCGTGCTGCTGGTGCTCGTGATCGGCGTGCCCGGGCTGGCGCTGTATGCGCTCGGGCGGGCGCTCGGCCTCACCGTCGCGGTGCAGGCGTCACCGGCCGACTGGCTCTGGTGGACGGTGCCCATCCTCGTGTTCCGCGCGCTCGAGGCGGCGCTGACCGAGGAGGTCATCGTCGTCGGCTACCTCTTCACGCGCTTCGCGGAGCTCGGCGTGGGACGGTGGGCGACCATCCTCTCGAGCGCGGTGCTGCGCGGGAGCTACCACCTCTACCAGGGCTTCGGCCCGTTCGTCGGCAACGTCGCGATGGGCATCGTGTTCGGCTGGTGCTACGCACGGTGGGGTCGCACGATGCCGCTCGTGATCGCGCACTGGATCATCGACATCGTGTCGTTCGTGGGCTATCCCCTTGCCGTCGGCTGGTGGCCGGGGCTCTTCGCCGCCGCCTGAGCCCTGACCGGCGCGTCGGTCGACGGATGCCGCGTGCGCGGCGCCTGCGGCACGTGCTCGCTGCGGGCGAGGGCGACGACGGTGGCCGGCATCGGGGGCAGCGTCTCCTCGGGGACCTCGACGCGGAGGTCGGAGTCGGTCGCCCGCACCCGGGCCATGTCGTGCCAGCTCTTCCGGCTGGGCGTGCACACGGCGCCGAAGCCCTMGTCGCCGAACACCGTGCCACTCGCGAAGTCGGTGATCGACTGCGCACGGCGGAGCGCGGCCGCCGTGCCCGGATCTCGGCGTTCGAGGAGCCCCGCGCGTTGCTCGAGCCCGAGACCGCGCCCGGCGAGGACCGACGTGCCGACGAACAGGCCGATGAAGCCGGCTGTGGCGAGCACTGCGAGGAGATCGGCGGAGACCATGCGCACCCCCTAGACGAGAGAACCTCAGTGTACTCCCGGGGTGCGACATCGGGACCGCCCGGATCCGGCGGATCCCGGCCGCCGGGAACATCGGTCCCGTCGCGGTCGATCGACGATCGCGCGGATGGGAACGGGACGATGAGCCTCGCACACGCGTTCGCCACGGCGGGCCTCGCCGCACGCCGCACCGATCGGCGCACCGCGACCACGGAGGCGGAGGTGCGGGAGGCCGAGCGGCGCGTGATCGAGCGCCGCACGGGCCTCGTCGCGGCATCCGCCGGCCGGACCTACGCGCAGCGCGGGCGTCACGCCGCACCGCGCCCCGCGTAGCCGCGACCACAGTACGGAGCGGCCGGCCGTCCGCCATGATCCGCGTCGCCCCGTCCGCGCACGAGGCGCGGCGGCGAACGGTCACCCGTCGCCGGGCTCCGCCGTGAGGAGCACGCGGGCGCTCTCGACGCCGCGGATCTCGAGCGACGAGATGTCCTCGACGTCGACCGCCGTGGCTGCCTGGAGCCGCGCGGTGGCGCCGGGCATCGCGCGCCAGCTCGACACCTGGGTGCGATTGCCGTCGCGGTCCACCACCACGAGGGCGTACGGCCATCCGCCCTCGGGCGCGTCCGCGGCATCCGACGCATCGGTCTCGTAGGTGCAGTCGAGGGCGATGCGCGTGCCCCACTCGACCGGGGTGAGCACCGCGGTCGCGGTCACCGGCACGTCGGCGACGGTGTCGAATGCGACCGTCTGCCCCCCGGGCGCGGGGCGGCTGAAGGCGAGCGGGACGAACAGCGCGGCGAGCACCACGACGGCCGCGGCCGCGACGGTCGCGAGGGCCCAGCTCCGGCGACGGCGACGGATGCCGCGGCGACGCGCTTCGAGCCGCACGGCGTCGAGCAGCTCGGGCTTCGGCGCGGCCGCTGGCGGCGCCTCGGCGTCGAGCAGTGCCGTGGCGCGCTCGGGCGTCAGTCGGGAGAGAAGACCGGGCATGGGTGCGAGCTCGGCGACCGACCGCAGGCATGCGTCGCACGACTCGAGGTGACCCTCGTACTCGCGGCGCTCGGCCGGCGACAGCGCGCCCAGCACGTACGCCGCATCCCAGTCGGCGTAGCGCTCGTGTTCGGCGTTCATCGCGTCACCCCCTTCTCCTGGAGCGCCAGGCGGAGCGCACGCAGCCCGTAGTGCAGCCGCGACTTCACCGTCCCCTCGGGGATCGAGAGCCGCCGCGCCACCTCGGCGATGCTGCATCCGCCGTAGTAGGCGTGCACGATGACCGCGCGGTGCTCGAGGTCGAGGCCCGCGAGCGCCTCCTCGACCAGCAGGCTCTCGAACAGCGCGTCGGTGCCGTCGCCGAGCCCGCGTTCGGGCGTCTCGGCGACGCCGATCTCATGCCGCCTCCGGGCGCTGCGCGCCTCATCGATCACGAGGTTGCGGGCGACGGTGAACATCCACGCCCGCGTCGAGGCGGGCTCCTGCGCGAGGATGCGCGGGCTCCGCCACGCGCGCAGCAGCGTCTCCTGCACGATGTCGTCGGCTCCGGCGGCGTCGCCCGTGAGGTGCACCACGTACCGCCAGATCGACGGCGCGTGGGCGTCGTAGAGCGCGACCAGCCTGCGGTCGTCCCCCAGCGGCATCCGTCACCTCCTGCCGTGACCACGAGACCGCGGCGGGTTCGGTTCACTCGCGCGGGCAGGTGACCGATGCTATGCGAAAGCCTCGACCGGCGGGCAGGCGCACACGAGGTTGCGGTCGCCGTAGGCCTGGTCGATGCGGCGCACCGGCGCCCAGTACTTGTTGCGCACGAGGGCGTGCACCGGGTACACCGCCTGCTCGCGCGTGTAGGGGTGCGTCCACTCCCCCGCGATGACCGACTCGGCCGTGTGCGGCGCGTTGCGGAGCGGGTTGTCCTCGACCGGCCACTCGCCGCGACCGACTGCGTCGGCCTCGGCCTTGATCGCGATCATCGCCTCGACGAAGCGGTCGAGCTCGGCGAGGTCCTCCGACTCCGTCGGCTCGACCATGAGGGTGCCCGCGACGGGGAACGACATGGTCGGCGCGTGGAAGCCGTAGTCGATGAGGCGCTTCGCGACGTCGTCGACGGTGACCCCGGTGGCCGCGGTGAGCGGACGCAGGTCGAGGATGCACTCGTGGGCGACGAGGTGGTTGTCGCCCGT
>NZ_JBFUCL010000169.1:0-7922 GCF_056405255.1 Agromyces sp. P1_H4
AGTCCGTCGAGCACGCCGCGCGCGCCGAGCCGGTCGGCGACGACGACGTCGGCGGCCTCGAGCGCACGCAGCCCGCGGATCGTGAGGAGTCCGGAGTCGCCGGGTCCGGCCCCGACGAGCGTGACGCGGCCGGTGACGGACTCTCGAGTGGGCGATGTTGGCGATGACGCGGGGTGCGCTGCCGCCAACTTCGCCCACTCGGTGGCGGTGCGGGAGCCGGAGCCCCGGTCGTTCGTGGGCGCGGTCATCGCGTGCCTCCCTGGAGCAGGCCCCGGCGGCGCAGCATCCGTCGCTCGAGGGGGGCGAAGAAGACGAGCTCGATGAGGATGCCGATGAACAGGATCACGAGCACCGTCGCGAGGACGCCGCCGATGTCGGCGAGCTCTCGGCTCTGCTGCAGCATCGAGCCGAGCCCGAAGCCGATCGTGCCGCCCACGGCGATGATCTCGGCCGCCATGAGCGAGCGCCACGAGAACGCCCAGCCCTGCTTGAGGCCCGCGACGTAGCCGGGCAGCGCGGCGGGCAGCACCACGAGGGTGGCGAGCCGGGTGCGGTTCGCGCCGAGCACGGTGCCCACCCGGCGCAGCTGCGGCGGCACCTGCTCGACGCCCGCGATGAGGCCGTTCACGATGGACGGGACCGCCCCCATGAGGACGACGAAGTACACCGTGGCATCCGTCAGCCCGAACCAGAGGATGGCGGCCGGGACCCACGCGACCGACGGCAGCACCTGCAGGCCCGAGATGATGGGGCCGATCGCACGGCGCAGCGGCTTCACCTCGGCGAGGAGCAGCCCGAGGGGCGTGCCGACGATGACGGCGATGAGGAAGCCGACGACGCCGCGCTCGAGGCTCGTGATCACGGCGAGCTGCAGGCGGCCGGACTCCCAGCCGGCGAGCATCGCGTTGAACACGTCGACCGGGCCGGGCACGATGTCGGGGCGCGGCTGGGCGATGACCACGTAGAGCTGCCACGCGGCGATGAGGGCGACCACGAAGAGGATGGGCGGCAGCACGCTCGTGGTGAAGCGGCGCCAGGCGCTCTGTGCGCGCTCGGGCGAGGTCTGCAGGCGGTCGAGCCCGGCCTCGAGGCTGCGCAGGTCGTCGTGGTGCTCACGGGCATCGTGAGCGGATGCCGCGGGCGCGCGCTCGGAGTCGGTCGCCGCCGCGGCGGCTGCGCGGGCGGCGGCCTCGCGCTCGTCGAGGAGAGTGGCGTCATGCGGCATTTCGGCGGATCTCCTTCCGGAGCTGCTCGGTGATCTCGATCGAGAGCGCCGCGACCTCGGGCGACTCGATGCGTCGGCCGGCGGTCTCGGCGATGCGCCACTCGCCGGCGACACGGCCGGGGCGGCTCGAGAGCAGCACGACGCGCTGGCCCAGCCGCGCCGCCTCGCGCACGTTGTGCGTGACGAACACGATCGTGCGGCCGGTCCGGCGCCACACGCGCTCCAACTCCTCGTGGAGCAGGTCGCGCGTGATCGCGTCGAGGGCGGCGAACGGCTCGTCCATGAGGAGCACGGGCCGGTCCTGTGCGAGGGCGCGGGCGAGGGCGACGCGCTGGCGCATGCCGCCCGACAGCTCGTGCGGCCGCTTCTCCGCGGCATCCGCGAGGTTGACGATGTCGAGCAGCTCGAGTGCCTCGCCCCGGCGGGCGGTGCGCGGCACGCCCCGGAGGCGCAGCGCGAGCTCGACATTCTGCCGGGCGGTCAGCCACGGCATGAGCGCCGACTCCTGGAACATCACCGCGGCGCCCTCGGCGGGCACATCGATCGAACCGCTGGTCGGCGCATCCAGCCCCGCGATGAGGTTGAGCAGCGTGGACTTGCCGCAGCCCGAGGCGCCGAGCAGGCAGACGAACTCGCCCGACTCGATCGACAGGTTCACGTCGTCGAGCACCAGCGGGCCGGCGCCGAAGCGCTTGCTCAGCCGGTCGATGCGGATGGCCGTCTGCCCGCTCATGGGTGGCTCCTACTCCTCGCCGAGGCCGCCGGCGGAGACCGGCTCGGCGTCGTCGGACTCGAGCAGCTCGTTGAGGAGGCGCAGGTCGAACAGCCCGTCGATCGAGCCGTCCTTCTGCGTGCCCGCCTCGAGGCCGTTCTCGACGAGCGTCTCGAAGGTCTCCGCGTGCGGGTCGACCCCGAACGTCACGTGCTCGAGCGCCCGGGTGATGACCGCCTCGTCGAGGGTCTTGCCGGTGTCGGCCTCGAGCGCGGCGTTGATCACCGCGGGCGCCTCGTCGGCGTGCTCGTCGAGCCAGGCGACGGATGCCACGTGGCCCTCGAGCAGCGCCTTCACGGTCTCGGGGTGCTCCTCGAGGAAGTCCGCGCGCACGAGCAGCACGGTCGTGGGGAACGCGCCGTCGTCCCAGAGGTCGGCCTCGTCGACGAGCACGTGCGCGCCACGGCCGCCGTCGGCGAGCAGGCGGGACACCCACGGCTCGGGCAGCCAGGCGCCGTCGAGGCCGCCCTGCTGGAACAGGGTCAGGGTCTGCGCGTTCTCGGTGGGCGTGATGTGCACGTCGCCGCCGCCGGTGGTGTCGGTGGTGTAGCCCTCGTCGGCGAGCCACGAGCGCAGCGCCACGTCCTGCGTGTTGCCGAGCTGCGGCGACGCGAGCGTCGTGCCCTCGAGGTCCTTCGCCGAGTCGATGCCCTCGCGCACGACGAGCGCCGCTCCGCCGGTGGCCGCGCCGGCGACGATGTGCGCCGACTCCCCGCCCGACTGGATGAACGTGTTGATCGACGGGTTCGGCCCGATGTAGGTCGCGTCGATGGCGCCCGCTGAGAGGGCCTCGATGGCGGCGGGGCCGGCGTTGAACACCTGGGTCGTCAGCTTCGTCTCGCCGAGCGCGTCGGCGAACAGGCCCTCCTGCAGGCCCACGAGCGCGGGTGCGTGGGTGACGTTCGCGAAGTAGCCGAGGCGCAGCTCCTCGGCGGGTTCGGTGGTGGCGGATGCCGCGGCGGTCTGCCCGGCGGCACCGGCCGACTGCGGAGCGCAGCCGCTGAGGGCGAGCACCGCCGTGGTGACGATGGCGGCCGCGAGCATCATGCCCGCGACCAGGCCGAGGCGGGAACGGACGCGTGAGGTTGCGGTCATGCTGCTACTCCTTCGGTGTCGGTGGTCGTGCGGGCGGTGCTGGTGCTGCCGGCGTCGCCGGTGGCGGGCGTCACCGGTGCGGTGACGATTCCGGCAGCGAGCGTGGCGCCCGACTGCGGGTCGATGACGAGGAACGCGCCGGCGCGACGGTGCGCGGCGTACTCCTCGACGGGCAGTTCGGCCGCGAGGCGCACGCGCACCTGGCCGATGTCGTTGACGGCGAGGCCGTCGGCGGGCTCGAGGGCGAGCGAGTCGAGGTCGCGACGGCCCACGATCTCGGGCACGAGGGCCTGCACCGTGGTGGTGCCCGACTTCACGAGCACGCGGGCGCCGGGCCGCAGCGGCTGCGCGCCGAGCCAGAACAGGGCGGCGTCGAGCTCGCGACGCGGCTCGGGCAGCGCACCGGCCGCGACCACGACGGCTCCGCGGGCGGCGTCGAGCTGGTCGGCGAGCCGCAGCGACACCGACTGCGGGGCGGATGCCGCGTCGAGCTCACGCGGGCCCGCGTCGATGCCCGTCACGGTCGTGCTCGCGCCGCCCGGGAACACCTGCACGCGGTCGCCGACGCGCACGGTGCCCGAGGCGATGCGTCCGGCGAAGGCGCGGTAGTCGCGGAAGCGTTCCGGGTCGGCCACGTCGGGTGCCAGGGCGCCCTGCGGCCGGATGACGAGCTGCACCGGCATCCGCAGTGCCTCGAGCTCGGTCTCGAGCTCGTCGACCGACGGCAGGGTCTCGAGGAGCTCGAGCAGGCTCGGGCCGTCGTACCACGGCGTGTTCGCCGAGCGGTCGACGACGTTGTCGCCGGCCAGGGCCGACACGGGGATGACGTGCGCCTCGGGCAGGCCGAGCTCGCGCGTGAGGGTCGTCACCTCGTCGGCGACCGATGCGAACGCCGCCTCGGAGTAGCCGAGCAGGTCGATCTTGTTCACCGCGACGATGACGTGCGGCACCCGCAGCAGCTGCACCACGGCGAGGTGGCGGCGGGTCTGCTCGAGCACGCCGTTCCGGGCGTCGACGAGCACGACGACCGCGTCGGCCGTGGTCGCCCCGGTCACCATGTTGCGGGTGTACTGCACGTGGCCGGGGCAGTCGGCGAGGATGAACGACCGGCGTCCCGTCGAGAAGTAGCGGTAGGCCACGTCGATCGTGATGCCCTGCTCGCGCTCGGCGCGCAGGCCGTCGGTGAGGAGGGCGAAGTCGATCGCGCCGGGCTCGCCGCCGAAGCCGCGTTCGGCCGACGTGCGGGCCACCGACTCGAGCTGGTCGGCGAGGATCGCCTTCGAGTCGTGCAGCAGGCGGCCGACGAGGGTCGACTTGCCGTCGTCGACCGAACCCGCGGTCGCGAAGCGGAAGAGTGCGTCGCTCACGCGCGCATCGCTTCGTGCGTCGCCCAGGGCGCCAGTCAGTGCGTCGCTCATCAGAAGTACCCGTCCTTCTTGCGGTCCTCCATGGCGGCCTCCGAGATGCGGTCGTCGGCGCGGGTCGCGCCGCGCTCGGTGAGGGTCGACGTGGCGACCTCGGCGACGACGTCGGCGACGGATGCCGCGGCCGACTCGACCGCGCCCGTGCAGCTCATGTCGCCGACCGTGCGGTATCGAACCGTGCGACGCTCGACGACCTCGTCGGCCCGGGCCGGCGAGACATCCGACACCGCGCGCCACATGCCGTCGCGCCGGTACACCTCGCGCTCGTGCGCGTAGTAGAGCGGCGGGAGCTCGATGCCCTCGCGCTCGATGTAGCGCCACACGTCGAGCTCGGTCCAGTTCGAGATCGGGAAGGCGCGCACGTGCTGGCCGACGGTGTGCCGGCCGTTGTAGAGGTCCCAGAGCTCAGGGCGCTGGTTGCGCGGGTCCCACTGGCCGAACTCGTCGCGCAGGCTCAGGATGCGCTCCTTGGCGCGGGCCTTGTCCTCGTCGCGACGGGCGCCGCCGAAGACGGCGTCGTGGCGGCCGGCGGCGATGGCGTCGAGCAGGGGCTGCGTCTGCAGCGGGTTGCGAGTGCCGTCGGCGCGCTCCTGCAGCCGGCCGTCGTCGAGGTAGTCCTGCACGGCGGCGACCTCGAGGCGCAGGCCGAGGCGCTCGACCGTGCGGTCGCGGAAGTCGATGACCTCGGGGAAGTTGTGGCCCGTGTCGACGTGCAGCACCGGGAACGGCACCTTGGCCGGCCAGAACGCCTTCGCGGCCAGGTGCAGCACGACGACGGAGTCCTTGCCGCCGGAGAAGAGCAGCACGGGCCGCTCGAACTCGGCCACCACCTCGCGGATGATGTGGATCGACTC
Source organism: Agromyces sp. P1_H4 (assembly GCF_056405255.1). Classification (NCBI taxonomy): domain Bacteria; kingdom Bacillati; phylum Actinomycetota; class Actinomycetes; order Micrococcales; family Microbacteriaceae; genus Agromyces; species Agromyces sp. P1_H4. Next base: position 5,371 of record NZ_JBFUCL010000169.1, read on the forward strand.
GGCCTCGAGGGTGTCGAGCGCGTCGAGGCGCGTGCCCGGTGCCAGGGTGTCGGTGACGCTCATAGGTGCAGCCCGCATTCCGTCTTGGCGAGGCCGGCCCAGCGGCCCGACCTCGGGTCCTCACCCGCGGCGACGGGCTTCGTGCACGGCTCGCAGCCGATCGAGGGGTAGCCGTGCGACATCAGGAGGTTCACGGGCACCTGGTGCGCTCCTGCGTGGTCGAGGAGCTCGTCGAAGGTCCACGCCGCGAGCGGGTTCACCTTCACGAGCCCGTTGCGCTCGTCCCACTGCACGAGGGGCGTGTTCACGCGGGTCGGCGCCTCCTCGCGGCGCACGCCCGTGAACCACACCTCGTAGCCCGACAGCGCCTGCTGCAGCGGGGCCACCTTGCGGCGGGCGCAGCAGAGCCCGGGGTCGCGGGCGAACAGCTCGGCGCCGAATTCGGCGTCCTGCTGGGCCACGGTCTGCTCGGGTAGTACGTCGACCACGCGCACGTCGAGGGCGCGGGCGACCTCGTCGCGCGTCACGTAGGTCTCGGTGAAGTGATACCCCGTGTCGAGGAACAGCACGTCGACGCCCGGCAGGTCTGCGGCGACCACGTGCGGCAGCACGGCGTCGGCCATCGAGCAGGCGACGGCCGCGGCATCCGGCGAGAAATTGCGGGCCACCCAGGCGATGACCTCGGCGGCGGATGCCTCGTGGTCGGTGAGGCTGCCGAGCTCGGCGTTGCCCGCCTCGGCCAGGGCGCGCAGCTCGTCGTGCGAACGCAGGGTCGCGGCCCGCGGTGCGAGGGACACGCTCACTGCAGGGCCTCCTCGTCGGCTCGGTGCGCCCACTCGGCGAACGTCTCGTCGGAGGCCGCCTCGCGCTCGGCGAGGAACCGGCGCACGACGCGCTCCACGTAGTCGGCGAGGCCGTCGGCGGTGACCTTGAGGCCGCGCACGGTGCGACCGGTGCCGGCCTCCTCGCGTGTGGCGGAGGCGAGGCCGCCGCCGAGGTGCACCTGGAAGCCCGGCGTCTGGCCGCCGTCGCCGTCGGGGAGGAGCTGGCCCTTCAGCCCGATGTCCGCGGTCTGGATGCGAGCGCAGGAGTTGGGGCATCCGTTCACGTGCAGGCTGATCGGGTGCGGCAGGTCGATGCCGGCGAGTCGCTCCTCGAGCGCGATGACGGCGTTCGTGGCGGTCTGCTTCGTCTCGACGATGGCGAGCTTGCAGAACTCGATGCCCGTGCACGCGATCGTGCCGCGGCGGATGAGGCTCGGGCGGGCCTGCAGCCCGATGGCGTCGAGCTCGGCGATGACCTGCTCGACCTCGGCCTCCTCGATGTCGAGGAGCACGAGCTTCTGGTGCGGCGTGGTGCGCAGGCGGGTGGACCCGTGCCGCTCGAGCACGTCGGCGATCGACGTGAGGATCGAGCCCGAGACGCGCCCGACGAACGGGGTGACGCCGATGTAGAAGCGTCCGTCCTTCTGGCGGTGCACGCCGACGTGGTCGCCCTGCGTGAGGGGCTTCGGCGCGGGCGGGCCGTCGGGCAGCGGGGCGCCGAGGTACTCGGTCTCGAGCACCTCGCGGAACCTCTCGGCGCCCCAGTCGGCCACGAGGTACTTCAGGCGAGCCTTGTTGCGGAGGCGCCGGTAGCCGTAGTCGCGGAAGATCGACGTGACGCCGAGCCACACGTCGGGTACCTGCTCGGGCGCCACCCAGGCGCCGAGGCGCACGGCGAGGTGGGCCGCCGTCGAGAGGCCGCCGCCGACCCAGAGGTCGTAGCCGATGCCGAGCTCGGGGTGGTCGACCGCGACGAACGCGACGTCGTTGATCTCGTGCACGACGTCCTGGCTCGGGTGGCCCGTGATCGCCGTCTTGAACTTGCGCGGCAGGTTCGCGAGCTCGGGGTCGCCGATGTAGCGGGCGGTGATCTCGTCGATCGACGGCGTCGGGTCGATGAGCTCGTCGGCGGCGATGCCCGCGACGGGCGAGCCGAGCACGACGCGCGGCACGTCGCCGCACGCCTCGGTGGTGCCGAGCCCGACGGCTTCGAGGCGACGCCAGATCTCGGGCACGTCCTCGACGCGCACCCAGTGCAGCTGCACGTTCTGCCGGTCGGTGAGGTCGGCGGTGTCGCGGCCGAACTCGGTCGAGATGCCGCCGATCACCCGCAGCTGCTCGGTCGTGAGCTGCCCGCCGTCGATGCGGACGCGGAGCATGAAGTACTCGTCCTCGAGCTCGTGCGGCTCGAGCGTCGCGGTCTTGCCGCCGTCGATGCCCGGCTTGCGCTGCGTGTAGAGCCCCCACCAGCGGAATCGGCCGTGCAGGTCGGTGGGGTCGATGCTCGCGAAGCCGCCGGCGGCGTAGGTCGACTCGATGCGCTCGCGCACGGCGAGGCCGCCGTCCTCCTGCTTCCACACCTCGTTCGCGTTGAGCGGGGCCGTGCCGTCGACCTTCCACTGCCCGTGCGGGCGGGAGGCGGGACGTGGCGGGCGGTCGGGGCCGTCGGCGCGGGCGGGGCGGTCGGCGCGTTCGGGGCCTCCGGCGCGGGCGGGGCGCTCGCCGGCG
>NZ_JBFUCL010000170.1:0-7910 GCF_056405255.1 Agromyces sp. P1_H4
ACGAGGGGTCGCGCGTCGCGGCGGTCGCGGAGCTGTCGGGCCCGGTCGGGCTCTCGGCGGCCGAGCTCGCCGCCGACGGCGGGTCGGCGTGGCTCAGCGGGATCGTGGGCGAGTACCTCGGCTGCGATCCTGGCGCGGGCCTCGAGGCCTGCCCGCAGCAGGCGGATGCCTCGCCGGCGAACCGGGTCGACCCGACCGATCCGCCGTTCTTCATCGGGCACGCGCAGCAGGAGATCGTGCCGCTCGCGCAGTCGCAACGGTTCGCCGACACCCTCAACGCAGCGGGCGTGCCCGTGCGGCTCGAGGTGGTGCCGGGAGCCAACCATTCCATCGGCATCCTCGACGACGCGCTGCGCCCCCGCGTCGCAGCGTTCCTGCACGCGTATCTCGGCTGACCCGCCCCGGCAACCCCTGTCCGCCCCGCCACGCCCGCCCGTAGGCTCGCATGGGCCGGTCCAGCAGGGAGGACATCATGTCCGACGACTCACCAGCGCAGCTCTCGACGGGCGACTGGCGCGTCATCCTGATTCGCACGTGGCATTCGTTCCGGATCAGCCAGGCGTATGACATCGCGGGGACGCTGACGTACTACGGCGTGCTGTCGATCTTCCCCGCGCTCCTCGCGACGCTGGCCGCGGTCGGGGTCTTCGGCAGCGCCGAGTCGGGCGCCAAGAACGTGCTGCAGGTGGTCGAGGACYTCGGGGGCAGCGAGTTCGCCGGCGCCATGCAGGAACCCCTCGCAGGACTCGTGGATGCCTCGCACGCGACCCTCGCCTTCATCACCGGCATCGTGGCGCTGCTCTGGGCGGCGTCGGGCTACCTCGGCTCGTTCGGCCGCGCCATGAACCGCATCTACGGCGTGGAGGAGGGTCGGCCGTTCTGGGAGATGCGGCCGAGGATGATCGCCACCTCCGCCGTGGTCGTCGTGCTCGTCGCGATCGCCGCCGTCGGACTGGTGCTCACCGGACCGGTCGCCGAGTCGGTCGCGCACGTGTTCGGCCTCGACGTGGGCGTCGTCTTCTGGTGGGACCTGCTGAAGCTGCCCGTGCTCGCCGGCATCGGCATCGTCGTGATGGCGCTGCTGTACTGGGCGACCCCCAACGTGCGCCGACGCCACCTCCGCTGGTTCAGCGTCGGTGCGGTCGCCGCGCTCCTGACCTGGGTGCTCGCCACCACGCTCTTCGGCGTGTACGTCTTCGGGCTCGGGCAGTACGAGCGCACCTACGGGGTCGTCGGCGGCGTGATCGCGTTCCTGCTCTGGCTCTGGATGTCGAACCTCGCGATGCTGTTCGGCGCCGTGCTCGACACCGAGGTGGAGCGAGCCCGCCAGTTGCGCGCCGGCGTGATCGCCGAGGAGCACGTGCAGCTCCCGCTGCGCGACGACCGGCTCATCGCGAAGAACCGCGAGCAGCTGGCCCGCGACGTCCGGGCGTCGGCGGCGATGCGGCCTCCCACGGCGGTCGACGGACTCGTGCCGTCGGCCGAGGAGTCGCAGCGGGGCTGAGGCGCCCCTGCCCCCTACTGCGGTACGGGCTGGGGTTCGCTCCGGCGAGGGATGCCACGGCCCCGCTCGCCGTGACAGGCTGCTGGCACCATGGACGACACCCAGCATCCTGCCGCACCTCCGATCGCACCCGATCCGCCGCACGCCGCGGGCCGGGCGACCGTGGGGTGGGCGCTCGCCGACGATCGGCGCCTGCGCGCCTGGCTCTGGCTCGCCACGTGCGTGCTGGCCGTGCTGCTCCTCGCCGTCTCGGTGCCGCTCGCCGCCACCCTCTACGGCGTGCACCTGCTCGCCGCCTTCGCGACCAGCCTCGCGCTGTCGGCCGCGATCCCGCTGGCCGTGCGCTTCCACTGGGTGGCGGCCGGACTCGCGACGGCCGGCATCCTCGCCTTCGCCGTGCTGTCCGCCCCGTCTGAGGGCGCCCCGTGGCCGTGGCCGGTCACGACGATCATCGGCCAGTTCGCACTGCTGCTGGTGCTGGGGCTCATGCGCGTGAGCTGGGCCGGCATGTTCGGCGTCTGGCTCGCGGGCGTGGTGGTCACGGTGCCGTTCGCCTTCGTCGACGTGGGCGCGGCAGCGAACGAGATCGCCGCGGCCGCGATCACGGCGATCGCCCTGCCGATCGCGCTGCTCATCACGCAGCGCAGGGTCGTCACCGCGGAGCTCTTCCGCGAGCGGGCGCACTCGGCCTCCGAGCAGGAGCGGCGGGTGCTCGTGGAGGAACGCAACCGCATCGCCCGCGAGCTCCACGACGTGGTCGCGCACGGGCTGTCGATCATCCACGTGCAGGCGACGAGCGCGCCGTACCGCGTCGAGGGGCTGAGCGATGAGGCGAAGGCGGAGTTCGCCGAGATCGCGGCATCCGCCCGAAGTGCGATGACCGAGATGCGACAACTCCTCGGGGTGCTGCGCAGCGCGGAGGCGGCTCCCGAGACCACCCCGCAACCCGGGCTCGGCGAGCTCGGCGCGCTCGCGGCATCCGTCGAACGCGCCGGCGTGCCCGTGACGCTCGACCTCGGCGAGCACCTGCCGCAGGACGGCCTCGCGTCGACGGCGGCGTACCGCATCGTGCAGGAGGCCCTGAGCAACGTGGTGCGCCACGCGCCCGGGGCGACGACGCACGTCGGCGTGGAGGTGCTCGCGGGCGACCTCGTCGTCTCGGTCGAGAACGATCCGGCCCCGGGCGCTCCGGATGCCACGGGGTCGGATGCCTCGGGGTCGGATGCCTCGGGGTCGCATGCCWCGGCGCCCGACTCCGTCGGCGGCGGCCACGGGCTCGTCGGCATCGGCGAGCGCGCCACCCTGCTCGGCGGGCGCGCCGAGCACGGGGCGCTCCCGGGCGGCGGCTATCGTGTGCTCGCGACCCTGCCGCTCGGCGCGGACGGAGGAACGGCGTGACGATCTCGGTGCTCATCGCCGACGACCAGGCGATGGTGCGCGCCGGATTCGCGGCCGTCCTCGCCGCCCAACCGGGGATCGAGGTCGTCGGACAGGCCGCCGACGGCGCCGAGGCCGTCGCACTCGCGCGCGAGCTGCGCCCCGACGTTGTCGTGATGGACGTGCGGATGCCGCAGCTGAACGGCATCGAGGCGACGCGTGCGCTGCAGACGCCGCCACGCAGCAGCGACTACGTGCCGCGCGTGCTGATGCTGACGACGTTCGACATCGACGAGTACGTGTACGAGGCGTTGCGCGCCGGCGCGAGCGGGTTCCTGCTCAAGGACGCCATGCCCGAGGAGCTCGTGGCGGGGGTACGGATCGTCGCGGGCGGCGACGCGCTGCTCGCGCCGAGCGTGACCCGCCGGCTCATCGAGGACTTCGCCCGGTCTGCGCCCGCACCCAAGCCGTCGGGCAACCGGCTCGCCCAGCTCACCGACCGGGAGCGTGAAGTGCTCACGCTCGTCGGTCGCGGCATGTCGAACTCCGAGATCGCGTCGGCCCTGTTCATCGCCGAGCAGACCGTGAAGACGCACGTGTCGAAGATCCTCCAGAAGCTCGGCCTGCGCGACCGGGTGCACGCCGTCGTGCTCGCGTACGACACCGGCCTCGTGCAGCCGGGTGCATAGCGCCCCCGCCCGCACGGCACCGCGCCGCACGCACACGTCGGACCCTACGCCGGTAGGGGTGCGAGACGGCTCCGCCGGGTGATGCCCCGCTCATCGCCGCGTCCCTAACCTGCCCCGCGAGGGCGGACGGGCCGCCCGGGATGGGGCACCATGACCGACACGATCGAGCGCCGCGCTGCGGCATCCGCCCCGCCAGCGGCATCCGCGGCACGGATCGCAGGGGGCACGCGGGTCGCCCGCGACCCGAGCGTCGACGCCGTCCGCATCGTGCTGCTCGTGGCGGTCTTCCTCCTGCACGCGATGATGTGCGGCGTCAGCGTGGGCGCGGCCGGCCCGGTGCTCGAGAACGCGCTCGAGGGGCAGGCGTGGTTCGGCCCGGTGAGCTGGGTCGTGCAGATCATGCCGCTGTTCTTCATCGCGGGCGGGTTCTCGAGCTTCCACCACTGGCGCTCGATGCGGGCGCGGGGCGCGACGCCGGCCGACTACGTGCGCTCCCGGCTCGAGCGGCTCGTGCGTCCGGCGGTCGCGCTCGTCGTGGTGGTGTCCGCGGCGCTCGCTGCGCTGGCGGTCGCCGGCCTGCCCGCCGACCTCGTCGCGACGGCCGGGTACCGCATCGGACAGCCGCTCTGGTTCCTCGGCGTGTACATCGCGATCTCCGCGCTCGTGCCGGTGATGCTGCGCGCACACGAGCGTGCGCGGATCCTCACGCCGCTGGCACTCCTCGCGGCGGTCGTCGCCGTCGACGTCGTGCGGATGGCGACCGGCGTCGAAGCGATCGGCTTCGCCAACCTCCTGCTCGTGTGGCTCCTCGTGCAGCAGCTCGGCTTCCACCTGGCCGACGGCACGCTCGACGGGCTCGCTCCCGGCACGCTGCTCACGTTCGCGGGTGGCGTCCTGGCCATCCTCGCTGCGCTCACCATTGCGGGCCCCTACCCCGTCGACATGCTCGTCAACCTCAACCCGCCCACCGTGTGCCTGGTCGTGCTGGGCGTCGCGCAGCTCGCGCTCTTCCAGCTCGCCCGTCCGCGCATCGCGGCATGGGTCGAGCGAGCGGATGCCTCGCGGCTCATCTCGTCCGTCGGCGAACGCGCCATGACGGTCTACCTCTGGCACCTGCCCGTGCTCGTCGCGCTGGCGGGCCTCAGCCTCGTGGCGAACGCCGCGATCGGGCTGCCCCTGCCCGAACCGCTCAGCCTGGAGTGGTGGGCGACCCGCCCGATCTGGCTGGGCGTGGCGGCGGCCGCCGTCGTGCCGGTGGCGCTGGTGTTCGGGCGGTTCGAGCGGGCACGGGCCGGTGAACGCACGACCGACGCGGCGGAGGCATCCGCTCGGGCCGGCGCCTGGAGCACGGCCGTCGATACGGTGTGCGGAGTCGCGGCCGTGGCCGTGCTCCTCGTGGTGGGCTTCGCCCCGCTTCCGGCCGCCGTCGCCCTGGTGCTGCTGGTCGTCTCGCTGGCGGGAAGCGGCCGGATCGCCGCCGCCGTTCGGCGCAGGACCACCGGGCACGCGCTGCGAACGCGGTGAGCCCGCGGCATCCGTGACGACTCGGAAACCCCGATGCGCCGGAAGATGCGGTGGGATGGGTGCATGGCGACTGATCCGATCACCGTGTCGATCCGGCGCGAGGTCGACCCCGCGCACATCGCGGAGGCGACCGCCTGGGTGCAGACCGGCGTGAACCTCGCGAACAAGTACCCGGGCTTCCTCGGCTCGGGCTGGGTGCGCGCGGGCGAGCGCTCGCAGGTGTGGCACATGCTCTACCGCTTCGCGAGCGAGGAGACCCTCGAGGCGTGGGAGCGGTCGACCGAGCGCAGCTGGTGGCTGTCGATGGGCGAAGGCTTCGTCAAGTCGGAGCGAAGCCGGCGGCGCACGGGCATCGAGGGCTGGTTCGACGAGCCGGCGACCGGCTCGGTGCCCGCGGCGGATGCCACGACCGGCGCCGAGGGCGACCTCGAGCTGCCGCCCGCCCCGCCGCGCTGGAAGCAGGCGGTCACCATCTGGCTCGGGTTCTTCCCGGTGAACCTCGTGTTCACGCTGCTCGTCACCGCGTTCGTGCCGGGCTGGAACGAGCTCGCCGTGGTGTGGAAGGTGCTCGCGACGACCCTCGTGCTCACGCCGATCATGACGTACTGGGTGCTCCCGTTCGTCACGCGGACGTTGCGGCGCTGGCTCGCGCCGCACGCCTGAGGCAGCGGCGCTCGCGCGGCATCCGACCCCGGGGTGGGTTCATGGCGCGAGCACGAGCTTGTGGCCGGTGAGCCCCGCGTCGAGGCGGGCGTGACCGGCCCGAGCATCGCCCAGCGGCAGCACCTCCACCTCGGGAACGACGATCTCGCCGCGCGCCGCACGCTCGAGTTGCCCTGCGAGGAGTGCGCGGTACCGGCCCGGGCGGGTCGCGACGAACAGCGGCACCGAGACGACGCGCTCCGCGGGATGCGCGAAGGATCGACCGACCGCGCCAAGGCCGCCCCGGACCGTATCGCCTCGCTCGTGGCCGCGACGGCCCACGAACGAGAGCCGGACGACCTTGCCGTCCGGCGACACGGCGCGACGCACGGCAGGATCGCCGGTGTGGTCGACCGCCGCGCTGACGCCGCCGGTGGCGGCGCGAAGCCGCTCGATCCACCCGGCCTCGCGATAGTCGATCCACGTCGCGCCGAGCGCCTCGATCGCGTCGCGGTTCGAGGCTGACGCGGTGCCGAACACCGGATGCCCCGCTGCGATCGCCTGCGCGGCGACCCGTCGGCCGACGGAGCCGCTCGCCCCCTGCACGAGCACGGCGCGACCGGCCTTCGGGTGCATCAGCGACCATGCCAGTGCGGCCGTGACCACGTCGAGTGGAAGCGTAGCCGCCACCGCGGAGTCCAATGCGTCGGGCACGGGCACGAGCAGCCTCGCCGGCACGTCGATCAGGTTGGCGTGGGCACCCATGCGCGGCAGGCAGGCGGCGACGCGGGCGCCCTCGACGAGCCCGCGTGCCGCGGCATCCGCTGTGGTGCGTTCGATCACCCCGAGGAAGTCGTAGCCCGGGGTGAATCCCGCCCGCGGCTGCAGCAGATAGCCTCCCTGGCGGGCGAGTGCGTCGGTCGAGCCGAGCGAAGCGTGGGTGATGCGCACGCGCACGCGACCGCGCCGCGGCTCCCCGGCGTCGTCGGTCACGAGCTCGAGCACCTCGGGGCCGCCGAAGCGGGCGACGCGGATCCGGCGGCGCGGGCTTGTCATCTTGGCTCCTCATCGCGTGACGTGGGACCTCGAGAGTAGTGGGCTCCTTGGAGTGCTGGCGGGGACTTCGAAGATGCGCCGGTCAGCGGATGCCGCGGATGCGCCGCGAGAGCGTCGACGCCGCCTCCCGCACGGCCTCGACCGCGCGCTCCTGCAGCTCGGGCGCCGCGTCGTCGGGGAAGGTCACGGCGATGGCGGCGGCCGGCCACCCGAGGTGGTCGACCACGGCGGCCCCCGCCGAGGCGAGGCCGGTGGTGACCTCGCCGTCCTCGTCGGCCCAGCCGCGCGCACGCACGTCGGCGAGCACGCGCTTCAGCCTCCCGTAGCTCCAGCCGGCTGCCTCCGCCTCGGCCGTCTCGCCCTGCGGATGCCGCACCGCGAACGCCGCCCGATCGGGATAGAGCGCGCGCAGCTGCGCCGGCGGAAGCTCGGCGAGCATCGCCCGGCCGGTCGCCGTGAGGTGCGCGGGGAGGCGCACGCCCACGTCGGTGACGAGCGACGGACGGCGGGGGGCGCGCTCCTCGACGAGGTACAGCACGTCGCGTCCGTGCAGCACGGCGAGGTGGCCCGACTCGCCCAGCCGGTCGACGAGCGCCGCGACGAGCGGGCGGCCGAGTCGCGCGAGGGGCTGCTGGCGGCTGAAGCCGCTCGACAGCTCGAAGGCGGCGATGCCGAGCCCGTAGCGCCGGTCCTCGGGCAGGTGCACGACGAAGCCGMGCTCCTGCATGACGGCGAGCAGGTGGTACACCGTCGAGCGCGGCAGGCCGAGCGCGTGCGCGATCGTCGCCGCGGGCACCGGGCCGCGCTGCGCGGCGAGGTGCGCGAGGATCGCGAGCGTCTGGTCGGCCGCAGGCACCTTCGAGCCGGACGACCCGCCGTCGCGTGCGCCGAGCGGTCGCGAATGGTCGCTCGGCGGCGTGGAATCCAGCACTTCGCGACCTCTCGACGACGCTTCGCCGGCGCGGCGTCGTGTCGGCGCACCCAATCGTACCCGCGCGTCCGGGATCCCGGACGGATGCCGCGGCGGCGGCATTCCCGCGCGCGCGAGCGCGGTGTGGAATCGGAGGCATGAGCACCATCGCGCCCGCCCAGCCCGCCACCGCCGCGGCATCCGTCAC
>NZ_JBFUCL010000171.1:0-7883 GCF_056405255.1 Agromyces sp. P1_H4
CTTCCTCACCGGGGGCGCCATCCACGGCAAGCCGCACCGGCCCGACGTGGCCCGCGAGCGCTGGCTCGCGCAGAACGGCGGCCACGGCGACCTGTGGTCGGGGCACTGGCTGATCGATCACCGGGGTGGCCGCGCGAACGCGGCGGTGGGACGGGCGGATGTCGCGACCGTGCGGTTCGCCGCGCTCGACGACGCCGAGATCGACGCGTACATCGCGACCGGCGAGCCGCTGCTCGTGGCCGGCGCCTTCACGATCGACAGCCTGGGCGGTCCGTTCATCCGACGGGTGGAGGGCGACCCGTCGACCGTCGTGGGCCTCTCGCTGTCGACGCTGCGCGACCTGGTGCGCGAGCTCGGCGTCGAGTGGACCGCGCTCTGGAACCGGGCCTGACCGGCGGAATCAGCGGCCCCGCGGCATGCGTCGTCCCCGCGACCATTGTCGACGCCCGCAAGGGTTGCGTTCCTTTTTTGTGGAAGCAACCCAAAGGCCTTCGGGGGGCGGCCAATAGGCTTGAGCATTATGCCGCGCATCACGAAGGTCCTCATCGCCAACCGTGGCGAGATCGCCGTCCGCGTCATCCGGGCCGCCCGTGACGCCGGCATCGGCTCCGTCGCCGTCTACGCCGACCAGGACCGCGATGCCCGTCACGCCAAGCTCGCCGACGAGGCCTACGCGCTCGACGGCACCACGAGCGCCGAGACGTACCTCGTCATCGACAAGCTGCTCTCGGTGGCCCGCCGCTCGGGCGCCGACGCCGTGCACCCGGGCTACGGCTTCCTCGCCGAGAACTCCGACTTCGCCCGTGCCGTGATCGACGCCGGCCTCATCTGGATCGGTCCCTCGCCGGAGGCCATCGAGCGCCTCGGCGACAAGGTCTCGGCCCGCCACGTCGCCGAGAAGGTCGGCGCCCCGCTCGCGCCGGGCACGTTGAACCCGGTGGCGGATGCCTCGGAGGTGCTCGACTTCGTCGACGTGCACGGCCTGCCCGTGGCGATCAAGGCCGCCTTCGGCGGCGGCGGCCGCGGCCTCAAGGTCGCCCGCACGCGCGAGGAGGTGCCCGAGCTCTTCGAGTCGGCCACCCGCGAGGCGGTCGCCGCCTTCGGTCGCGGGGAGTGCTTCGTCGAGAAGTACCTCGACAAGCCCCGCCACGTCGAGACCCAGTGCCTCGCCGACGCGCACGGCAACGTCGTCGTGGTGTCCACCCGCGACTGCTCGCTGCAGCGCCGACACCAGAAGCTCGTCGAGGAGGCGCCGGCGCCGTTCCTCACCGAGGAGCAGAACCGCCTGCTGTACGAGGCGTCGAAGGCGATCCTCAAGGAGGTCGGCTACGTCGGCGCCGGCACGTGCGAGTTCCTCATCGGCCAGGACGGCACGGTCTCGTTCCTCGAGGTCAACACACGCCTCCAGGTCGAGCACCCCGTCTCCGAGGAGGTCACCGGCCTCGACCTCGTGCGCGAGCAGTTCCGCCTCGCGGAGGGCGGCGTGCTCGACTACCCCGACCCCGTCGCATCCGGCCACTCGATCGAGTTCCGCATCAACGGCGAGGACCCGGGCCGCAACTTCCTGCCCTCCCCCGGGCCAGTGCACGTGCTCCGCTTCCCCGGCGGACCCGGCGTGCGAGTGGACTCCGGTGTCACCACCGGCGACGAGATCTCGGGCGCCTTCGACTCGCTGCTCGCGAAGCTCATCGTCACCGGCTCCTCCCGCACCGACGCCCTGGAGCGCGCCCGCCGCGCCCTCGACGAGTTCGAGGTCGCCGGACTACCCACCGTGCTGCCCTTCCACCGCGACATCGTGCGCAACCCGGCATTCGCGCCCGACGGCGACGCGCCGTTCTCCGTCTACACGCGGTGGATCGAGACCGAATACGACAACCGCATCGAGCCGTGGTCGGGCGAGCTTGCCGAGTCCGCGGCGCCGGCCGACCGCAGCAGCGTCGTCGTCGAGGTCGCCGGACGCCGCATCGAGGTCAGCCTCCCGAAGAAGCTCGTGAGCGGCACGTCCGCCGGCAGCGCGGCGACGGCCGGGCCCGCTCCCCGCCGCCGGACGGCCGCCCACGCCGTCGACACGGCGACGGGCGACGCCGTCAAGGCGCCGATGCAGGCCACGGTGGTCAAGGTCGCCGTCGCCGAAGGCGACAAGGTCGTCAAGGGCGACCTGGTGCTCGTGCTCGAGGCGATGAAGATGGAGCAGCCCATCATGGCGCACAAGGACGGCGTCATCGGCCTGGTGAACGCCGAGGCGGGCTCCACCGTCTCGAGCGGCCACCTGCTGCTCGCCATCAAGGACGCGCCGGCGGCCTGAGTCCGCTCGGCCCGACGCGCGTCCGGCTGGTCCGGCAGGTCCTGCTCGCGCCTCAGTCGGCCGCCGGCGCGCCCTGCGGCGTCGGCAGCTCGACCTCGCTGACGCCCGCGTTGCCCCAGCGGGAGCGGCGGCGTCCGTAGAGCAGGTAGACGACGACGCCGATCACGAGCCAGACGAAGAACCGCACCCACGTCAGGGTCGTCAGGTTGAGCATCAGCCAGAAGCAGAGCACGGCTGAGATGATCGGCAGCACCGGCGACCACGGCACGCGGAAGCCGCGGGGCAGGTCGGGACGCGTGCGCCGCAGCACGATGATGCCGAGGCTCACCAGCACGAACGCCGAGAGCGTGCCGATGTTGATCATCTCCTCGAGCAGGCCAACGTCGGTGAACGCCGCGACCAGGGCGACGATCGTGCCGCCGATGATCTGGATCCGTGCCGGCGTCTTGGTTCGCTCCGTGGTCTTCGAGAGCCAGCGCGGCAGGAGCCCGTCACGGCTGAGGGCGAACACGATGCGAGACAGGCCGAGCAGCAGCACCATGATGACCGTCGTGAGCCCCGCGAGCGCGCCGATCGAGATCACCGCGGAGGCCCAGTCCTGTCCGACCAGTCGGAACGCGGTCGCGAGCGACGGCGTCTCCTCTGCCGCCAGCTCGGTGTACGACACCATGCCGGTCATCACGATCGAGACGAGCACGTAGAGCAGCGTGACGATGCCGAGCCCGAGGAAGATGCCCCGCGGCAGGCGCTTCTGCGGCTCGCGCACTTCCTCGGCGCTCGTGGCCACCACGTCGAACCCGATGAACGCGAAGAACACGAGCGAGGCGGCCGAGAGCATGCCGAAGATGCCGTACTTCGCCGGCTCGGCTCCGGTGGCCCAGGCGAACAGCGACTGCGTCCAGACGTCGCTCGAGCCGCCCTCGGTGGGGACCGCCTCGGGGATGAACGGCACGTAGTTGGCGCCGTTGATGAAGAAGAACCCCACCACGATGACGAACAGCACGATCGCGACCTTGATGATCGTGAACACCGACCCCACGCGGGCCGTGAGCTTCGTGCCCGCGACGAGCAGCACCGTGAAGACCGCGACGATGAGGAAGGACGGCCAGCTCACGTCGATGCCCGCGATCTCGAGCGTGGCCGGGAACGGCAGCCCGAACGCGAGCAGCGCCTCACCGAGGTAGACGCCCCAGTACTTGGCGAGCACGGCCGCGCCCGTGAACATCTCGAGGATGAGGTCCCAGCCGATGATCCAGGCGAGCAGTTCGCCCATCGTCGCGTACGTGAACGTGTACGCGCTTCCGGCGACCGGCACCGTCGAGGCGAACTCGGCGTAGCACATGATCGCGAGGCCGCACGTGACGGCCGCGAGGATGAACGAGACGATCACGCTCGGCCCGGCGAAGTTCGCCGCGGCCTGCGCGCCCACCGAGAAGATGCCCGCGCCCACCGCGACGGCGATGCCCATGAGCGCCAGGTCCCACGTGCCGAGCGATCGCCTGAGGCTGCGCTCGTGGTCAGCGGCGTCGGCCATCGACGCCTCGACGGACTTCACTCGCAGATTCATGGATCTCCCCCGAGTCCCTGTGCGCCGCCCCGCTGCGCCGCGTCGCGTCTCAGCGTAYGACGTGCATGGCCCTCGCGGCATCCGTCAGCGAACCGGTCAGCGACGGATAGATCGGGAAGGCCTCGGCGAACTGGTCGACCGTGAGCCGATGCTCCACCGCGAGGGTGAGCGGGAAGATCAGGTCGGAGGCGCGAGGGGCGACGATCACGCCGCCGATGATCGCGCCCGAGCCGTTCGACGCGAACAGCTTGACGAATCCGTCGCGGATGCCCATCATCTTCGCGCGCGGGTTCGAGGCGAGCGGGAGCTTGTAGATGACGCCCGGCACGACGCCCTCCTCGATGTCCTTCTGCGTCCACCCGACGGTCGCGATCTCGGGCTGCGTGAAGATGTTCGAGGTGATGTTGCGCTCCTCGGGCGGGTCGACGATGTCGCCCATCGCGTGGAACACCGCGGTGCGGCCCTGCATCGACGCGACCGACGCCAGCGGGATGTAGGTCGTGCAGTCGCCGGCGGCGTAGATGTTGGGGATGGAGGTGCGCGCGACGCGGTTCACCCGGATGTGCCCGCTGTCGGAGAGCTGCACCCCGGCCTCCTCGAGGCCGATGCCCGCCGTGTTCGGCACCGAGCCGACCGCCATGAGGCAGTGGCTGCCGCGCACCTCGCGCCCGTCGGTCAGCGTGGCCACGACCCCGTCGCCGTCGCGCACGACCGACTCGGCCCGCGACTTGTTCAGCACCTTCATGCCGTTGCGCTTGAAGACCTTCTCGATGACGGATGCCGCGTCCGCGTCCTCGCCCGGAAGCACCTGGTCGCGGCTCGAGATGAGCGTCACCTTCGAGCCGAGCGCGCGGTACGCGGAGGCGAACTCGGCGCCCGTCACGCCCGAGCCGACCACGATGAGGTGCTCGGGGATCTCGGGCAGGTCGTAGAGCTGGGTCCACGTGAGGATGCGCTCGCCGTCGGGCACGGCCGAGGGGAGGATGCGCGGCGTGGCGCCCACCGAGATGACGAGGGTGTCGGCCTCGATGCGGTCGAAGTCGGTGCCGCCCTTTGCCGTGGCGACGATGATCGCGTTCGAGCCGTCGAGCCGGCCCTCGCCCTGCACGAGGTTCACCCCGGCATCCATGAGGTTCGAGCGCATGTCCTCGGACTGCTGGGCCGCGAGCCCCAGGAGGCGCTTGTTCACCGCCGCGAGGTTGATGGCCACGCTGGGCTTCACCGCCTTGTCGGACTGCCCCTTGGCGTAGAACTGCACGCCCAGGTCGGCCGCCTCCTTCACGGCGTTGGACGCCTCGGCGGTGGCGATGAGCGACTTCGAGGGCACGACGTCGGTGAGCACCGCGGAGCCGCCGACCCCCGCCCGTTCGATGAGTGTCACCTCCGCTCCCAGTCGGGCGCCCGCGAGGGCGGCCTCATATCCGCCGGGTCCTCCTCCGAGGACGGCGATCCGTTGCGTGCGCTCGAACTCGTAGGCCATGCTCACATTCTGTCGTATGTGCGCGGCGAGCCAGCAAACGAGCACGCGCCAGCGGCGGCATCCGCGCCGTCATTAGAGTGGTGGGATGCACGGTGCCAACCCGCTCGACGACCCCACAGCCGACTCCTTCGCMATCGCCGCCGAGGCCGCGGCGAGGATCGCGGAGCTCACGGGGGTCGAACGCCATGACGTGGCCCTCACCCTCGGCAGCGGCTGGGGCCGCGCGGCCGACCTCATCGGCGAGACGACCCACACCATCCCCGCCGCCGACGTGCCCGGCTTCTCGAAGCCCGCGCTCGAGGGCCACGTGGGCACGCTGCGCTCGGTGGCGCTGCCGAACGGCAGGCGCGCGCTCGTCATCGGCGCGCGCACCCACTACTACGAGGGGCACGGCGTGCGCCGCGTCGTGCACTCCGTGCGCACCGCCGCCGCCACTGGTGCCACCACGATGATCCTCACGAACGGCGCCGGCGGCATCCGCGAGACGTGGACCCCGGGCACGCCCGTGCTGATCAGCGACCACATCAACCTCACGGCCGACTCCCCCCTCGAGGGCGCGACGTTCATCGACCTCACCGACCTCTACTCGCGTCGCCTGCGCGACCTCGCGCGCTCCATCGACCCCTCCCTCGACGAGGGCGTCTACTGCCAGTTCCGCGGGCCGCACTACGAGACGCCCGCCGAGGTGCAGATGGCCAAGGCCATCGGCGGCCACATCGTGGGCATGTCCACCGCGCTCGAGGCGATCGCCGCCCGCCAGGCCGGCATGGAGATCCTCGGCATGTCGCTCATCACCAACCTCGCCGCCGGCATCCAGACGACGCCGCTCAGCCACGAGGAGGTCATCGAAGCCGGTCGCGCCGCCGAATCCGTGATCTCCGACCTGCTCGCGAAGATCGTCGCAGAGCTGTAGGAGACACGGATGCCGCAGACGAACGACGCCGACGCCGAACGGCTCGCCCTCGCCGAGTCCTGGATCGCCCAGGACCCCGATCCCGAGACCCGCGCCGAGCTGGCCGCCCTCGTCGAGGGAGCGCGCACCGGCGACGCGGCAGCCGTCGCCGACCTCGCCGACCGCTTCGACACCCGACTCGCGTTCGGCACCGCCGGGCTCCGCGGCGAGATCGCCGCCGGCCCCAACCGGATGAACCGCGTGCTCGTGTCGCAGGCCGCCGCGGGCCTCGCCGCCTACCTGGTCGAGCGCGCAGAGCCCGGCGAGACGCCCTCGGTCGTCATCGGCTACGACGGACGCAAGAACTCCGCCGTCTTCGCCCGCGACTCCGCCGAGATCATGGCCGGCGCAGGGGTTCGGGCGCTGCTGCTGCCGACGCTGCTCCCGACGCCGGTCCTCGCATTCGCCGTGCGTCACCTCGGCACCGCTGCCGGCGTGATGGTGACCGCATCGCACAATCCCCCGAACGACAACGGCTACAAGGTGTACCTCGGCGGCAGCGACCACGGCTCGCAGATCGTCGCGCCCGCCGACGCCGAGATCGCCGCGCACATCGAGCGCGTGGCTGCGACCGTGAGCGTGCCGCAGCTGCCGCGCGGCGCGTTCGAAACGGTCGGCGAAGACCTCCTCGAGGAGTACATCCGCCGCACCGCCCTGGTCGCCGACCCGCCCGCCGCGCAGCCCCGGGTCGTCTACACCGCGATGCACGGCGTCGGGTGGGCGACGGCTGCTCGCGTCTTCGCGGAAGCCGGCTTCGACGCTCCGGCGCCCGTGGCGGCCCAGATCTCCCCCGATCCCGCGTTCCCCACCGTCGCGTTCCCGAATCCCGAGGAGCCCGGGGCGATGGACCTCAGCTTCGAGGAGGCCCGCGCCGTCGGCGCGGAGCTCGTGATCGCCAACGACCCCGACGCCGACCGGCTGGCGGTCGCCATCCCCGACCCTGGCGCCGAGGGCGGCTACCGACGCCTCAGCGGCAATGAGGTCGGGCTGCTCCTCGGATGGCGCGCAGCTCGCCACGCCGCCGACCCTTCCGGCGACTCCGGACCGAACGGGGCGCTCGCGTGCTCGATCGTGTCGTCACCGGGCCTCGAGGCCGTCGCGCAGGCATACGACCTCGACTTCGAGGCGACGCTCACCGGATTCAAGTGGATCTCCCGCGCGCCCGGGCTCGTGTTCGGCTTCGAGGAGGCGCTCGGCTACCTGGTGAACCCCGAGACCGTGCGCGACAAGGACGGCATCTCGGCCGCCGTCGCGTTCCTCTCGCTGGCCGCCGAGCTGAAGGCGCGCGGCCGCACGGTCGCCGACCATCTCGACGAGTTCGTCGAGCGGTTCGGATGCTTCGCCTCGACGCAGGTCTCGCTGCGCGTCACCGACCTCTCGCGCATCGGCGCCATCATGGCGCGGCTCCGCGCCGAGCCGCCCGCCTCCGTCGGCGGCATCCGCGTCGAGCGCATCGAGGACCTCGCCGACGGCTTCGGCGCGCTCCCGCCCTCCGACGTGCTGCGGATCGTGCTCGAGGGCGGCGCCCGCGTCATGGTGCGGCCGAGCGGCACCGAGCCCAAGCTGAAGGTCTACATCG
>NZ_JBFUCL010000172.1:0-7875 GCF_056405255.1 Agromyces sp. P1_H4
CGGGTGCACCGGCCGGCGCACGCCCCCGCCGAGCCGGGTGATCAGTGGCGTGCCGTGCAGCAGGTCCCAGTCCCAGGAGTTCACCGACGAGGCCAGCACGCGCACCACTACCTCGTCGGGACCCGGCACGGGTGTCGGCAGGTCGACCTCGCGCAGGCGGTCGGGACCGCCGTACCGCTCGTACCGGATCGCGCGCATGGGGCGAGCCTATCCACGCCGCAGTCGCGCCGGCATGCGCCGGAATACCCGGCCCTGCGGGAGGGTTTCCATGCGTATGGATGCGATCGAGGTGGACGTCGCCGTCATCGGCGCCGGGCAGGCCGGACTGTCGGCCGCCTACCACCTGCAGCGTCGCGGCTTCGTGCCGGTCGTGCGCGACGCGAGCGCGGCGCAGACGTTCGTCGTACTCGACGCGAACCCAGCGCCTGGTGGGGCGTGGCAGCATCGCTGGCCGTCGCTGCGCATGGCCACCGTCAACGGCATCCACGAGCTGCCGGGATTCCCCGTGCCGCCCGCCGACCCGGCGATGCCGAGCCGCGAGGCGCTTCCGCCGTACTTCGCCGAGTACGAGCGGCGCTTCGACCTCGCGGTGCAGCGCCCGGCGCAGGTGAGGGCCGTGCGCCGCGCGGACGACGACCMGCACGGGCGCCTGCTCGTCGAGACCGACCGGGGCGACTGGGCGRCGCGTCACGTCATCAACGCGACGGGCACGTGGACCCGCCCGTTCCGCCCCTTCTACCCGGGGCTCGATCGATTCCGCGGGCGCCAGCTGCACGTCGCCGACTACGTCTCGGCCGACGAGTTCGCCGGGCAGCGCGTGATCATCGTGGGCGCGGGCGTCTCGGCGGTGCAACTGCTGGACGAGATCTCGCACGTCGCGGAGACCGTGTGGATGACGCGCCGCGAGCCGCAGTGGGTCGAGGACGACTTCGACCTCCCCGCCCGGAGTGCCGCGATCGCCGGGGTCGAGGCGCGGGTGCGCCAGGGCCTGCCGCCCGGCAGCGTGATCGCGGTCACCGGCATGCACTGGACGCCGTGGGCGCGGGCCGCCGAGGCGCGCGGCGTGCTCGTGCGGCATCCGATGTTCGCCGCTGCCGAGGAGCACGGCGTGCGCATGCCCGACGGCTCGTTCATCCCCGCCGACGTCATCCTCTGGGCGACCGGCTTCCGCCCGGCGCTCGACCACCTGGCACCGCTGAGGCTGCGCACCCGCGAGGGCGGGTTCCGCGTCGCCGACACCCGCTCGCTCGACGAGCCGCGCCTCTTCCTCATCGGCTACGGCCCGTCGCAGTCGACCGTCGGCGCCAACCGCGCCGGTCGCGCGGCGGTGCAGCAGATCGTCGCGGAGCGCGCGGGGGACGACGAACGCTCCACCGCGTCGCCCGCCGTCGCCGGGGCGACGGCCGCCTGACGGGCCCTCGTCGTTGCCGCACCGTCGAGCACGGAGCAGACTGGCGCCATGGCGTTCGTGATGAAGCGCGTGTACGAGCCCGCCGCGGCATCCGACGGCTACCGCGTGCTCGTCGATCGGCTCTGGCCCCGCGGGGTGAAGAAGGAGCGCGCCGAGCTCGACGAGTGGGCGAAGGACGCCGCCCCCTCCCCCGAACTGCGCACCGAGTGGCACCACCACCGCGAGCGATTCGACGAGTTCGCCGCCCGCTACCGCGATGAGCTCGACGCCGATCCGGCCGCGCAGGCGCTGCTCGAGACGGGGCGCGCACACGACCGGGTCACGCTCCTCTATGCCGCACGCGACGAACAGGTCAATCACGTCGCGGTGCTGCTGGGATGGCTCGCCGATCACGGGGCATCCGTCGAGCCGTGAGCGAGCGGATGCCGCACCGGAGCGTCTCGCGGACCGCCGCCGCCGGGAACCCGCCGCCGGCGCTCACCGCCATCGTGCTCGCGCTGTCCGCGGTCGTGCTCGCCGTGTGCGCCGTGGGGGTGATCATCGAGACCTCCAGCCGTGCGTCCACGTCGTATGCGCCGATCGAGGCGACGGTCGTCGGCGAGCACTCCGATCATCGGCTGGTCGCCGACCGACGGGGCAGCAGCATCGAGTCGGTCCGCATCGTGACCGTGGAGCTGCCCGACGAGGTTCGCGCCGACCTGCAGAGCGACGATCTCGCCGTCGGCGCCTCCGCGACGGTCTACCGCAGCGATTCCGGTGCGGTGTTCGAGACACCGCCGGCGCGGCCGGGCGCGCTCGAGTGGGCGCTCTGCGCGGCGACGGCGGCGGCGGCGATCGCCCTCGCGGCACTGTCGGTGCGCAGCATGCGGGGGCCGCGGCGACCCGTCGTCTAGGGCGCCAGCAGGAAGATCGCCGGCCAGCCGTTGTGCGCGTAGACGATCACCGCGAACACGATCGCGTCGAAGAGCAGGTGCACGACGAGCACGTAGGTGAGCGACTTCGTGAGCTTGAACGTGTAGCCCTGCAGCAGCGCGAATGGGAACGTGAGCAGCGGGCCCCAGGACTGGTAGCCGAGCTCCCACAGGAACGAGACGAAGACGATCGACTGCAGCAGGTTGGCCTGCCAGGTCGGGAAGTGCCGGCGCAGCAGCGCGAACACGGTGCAGATGAAGAACAGCTCGTCCCACGTGCCCACCGCGTTCACGCCGACGAACAGGCGCGCGATCTCGTCGGGGGCGGTGACCGTCGGCCAGTTCGTGTAGACGCCCGAGGTGATGAAGTAGAACGGCAGGATCGCCCAGCCGAGGAAGAGCACGAGCAGCAGGTACGCCCACTGCACCCGAGTCCACCGCTGGCCCGTGCGCCAGGGGAAGCGGATGACCCGGTCGCGGTAGACGAACCG
The DNA here is from genome assembly GCF_056405255.1 of Agromyces sp. P1_H4. Classification (NCBI taxonomy): domain Bacteria; kingdom Bacillati; phylum Actinomycetota; class Actinomycetes; order Micrococcales; family Microbacteriaceae; genus Agromyces; species Agromyces sp. P1_H4. Next base: position 2,814 of record NZ_JBFUCL010000172.1, read on the forward strand.
GGAGATCAGGTACGGCACCGCGACCGCACTGCCGAGCACGACCGTGAAGCGGACCATGTTCGGGTAGCTGATGTCTGCTTCGAGCGACATCGTGGAGATGATGACCTGGCCGAGCGCGATGAGGGCGAGGTCGGGCAGCAGCCGACTCGTGCGGCCCGACCGGTCGACCAGCCACGCCACGCCGAGGCCGAGCACGAGCACGGCGTAGCCCGCCAGTCGCAGCTGGAACCCGAAGAGGAGCACCGCGGCGCCGCAGACGAGCACGGCGGGGAGCAATGCGATGGGGTGCGTGCGCACCTCGGGCGGCGCGACGAGGGCGGTGGACACCCTCCCAGCTTCGCCGTCGCGACGCGGCGCGGCAAGTCGCCGCGGATCGTGACGCCGTGCGACGGCGCGCCCGGCGCGGGTCTCCACCGGTGTCGGGAGGACGTGTCACGATCGGTGCATGACGCGGATGCCCCGGCCCTACCCTCATCCGACGCCGCACGCGGCGATCGTGCCGCCCTACCTCCTCGCGCGCATCGCGAACCTCGACGACCCGCGCTTCGACGCGGCCGCCGACGCCGCCCGCCGCTCGCTCCTGCGCGACGCGCCCGTGCGCGAATGGCGGGGCAGCGGCGAACTGCCCTCGTTCATCGCACCCGAGCACCCGGCGCGCGACGAGCGACCCGCTGCGGCTCCCGGCACGGCGCCGCAGCCCGACCGCCGCATCTCCGACGCGCAGGGCGACGACAAGCTGCCCGGCCGCCTCGTGCGCCGCGAGGGCCAGCCCGCGAGCGGCGACCCCGCGGTCGACCAGGCCTACGACGGCCTCGGCGACACGTTCGAGATGTTCGCCCGGGTGTTCGCGCGCGACTCCATCGACGACGCGGGCCTGCCGCTCGAGGCCACCGTGCACTACGGCGACCGCTACGACAACGCCTTCTGGGACGGCGAGCGCATGGTCTTCGGCGACGGCGACGGCGAGGTGTTCCGCGGCTTCACCCAGTCGATCAGCGTGATCGGCCACGAGCTCGCGCACGGCGTCACCGAGCGCACCGCGCGGCTTCGCTACCAGGGCCAGTCGGGCGCCCTGAACGAGYACGTCTCCGACGTGTTCGGCGCGCTCGTGGAGCAGTACGCCATGGGGCAGGATGCCGCGTCGGCGACGTGGCTCATCGGCGAGGGGGTCTTCACCGATGCGGTCGAGGGGCGGGCGATCCGCTCGATGAAGGCGCCCGGCACCGCCTACGACGACGACGTGCTCGGCAAGGACCCGCAGCCCGACCACTTCGACCGCTACGTCGAGACCGACGACGACAACGGGGGCGTCCACCTGAACTCCGGCATCCCCAACCGCGCCTTCGCCCTCGCGGCCATCGAACTCGGCGGGTTCGCGTGGGAGACCGTGGGGCGGGTCTGGTACGACGTGCTCACGTCAGGCCGGTTGCGACCCGACACCGACTTCAAGACGTTCGCGAACGAGACGGTGCGCGCTGCGACCGAACGCTTCGGCCGCGCGTCCCGCGAGACCCGGGCGGTGCAGGGCGGCTGGGCTGCGGTGGGCATCGAGACGGTGCCGGCGGCCGCCTGAACCGGCACCATGCCGCCGCACCTGCCGCGGCACGTCCGCACGTCCTGCAGCTCCGCCCCAGCGGCCCTCGCATCGCGGGAGTACCATCGCGGGCATGGACGTCATCGTGTCCCGAACGGGCGGCCTGGCGGGCCTTCGACTCACGTGGGAGGTGCGCGTCGACGAGCAGCCCGACGCCGACCGGTGGTACCTCCTCATCGAGGAGATCCCGTGGAGCCAGCCTCCGCCCGTACCACCCGAGCCCGACCGGTACATCTACCGCATCCGGTGCGAGCCGCACGAGGCGACGCTGGCCGAGCGCCAGCTGACCGGTCCCTGGCGCGAGCTCGTCGACCGGGTGCAGCAGGTCACGGAGCCGGCGCGCGGCTCGAGCGGCGCGAGCGGCGAGGGTCGACCGGCGCCGACCGGGCCGTCCGCACCACCCCGAACGCGATGAAGCCCTGAGCGGCGAGGTACGTCGACATCACCACGAGGTCATGCGGGGCGAAGTCGTAGCCCGGCAGGAACCGCCCGAGGGCGAGCACCGAGTCGGAGACGACGAACAGTGCACCGCCGGCGGCGATGAGCCCGCCGAGTCGGCCGGCCAGCGCCGCCATCGCGCCGAGCACCAGGCCGTACAGCGCGACCGGTGCGAACAGCGCGTCGAGATCGGATCCGAGGAGGACGAGGAACGCCGCGTACCAGACGGCGTAGGCGGCCGTCCAGGGCGGGAGGCGCCGGTCACCTCGACGCATGCGGAGGAAGAGCACGATGTAGGTGACGTGCGCGAGCAGGAACGAGGCCAGGCCCACCACGAACCACAGGTCGCCCGTGAACGTCAGCGACGCGTCCCCACCCCAGGAGAAGCCGATCGCCACCAGGAGCAGCACCGGGGCGGCGGCACGGAGCGGTCGGGCGATGAGCACGACCGCGAGGCCGAGGGCGGGCATGAGCAGCAGCTTCGAGACGCGTGCGACGTCGTCGAGGCCGACCACGAGCACGGCGACGTGCAGGATCGACAGGAGGAGGTACGGCGCGAAGGCGAGCAGGACGCGTCGGCGGTCGCCGCTGCTGGGTGCCGCTCCGCGGTCAGGTCGTGGATCGGTCGTGGATCCGGTCACGTCGTCGTGCCTCTCGTGGGGTTCGCCCGTCGGGCGTCACCAGATGGTACCGAGCACGGCCCGAGCACGCGGCATCCGGAACCCCCATCTGGCCACTCGGTGCCCGGGCGCGACGAAGGCCGGCGGGCTCATGCCCACCGGCCTTCGTCGTACGGCGTCGCTGCGCTCAGCTGACGCCGAGGAGGTCGATCACGAAGATCAGGGTCTTGCCCGAGAGCTGGTGTCCGCCACCGGCGGGGCCGTAGGCCTTCTGCGGCGGCACCGTCAGCTTGCGGCGACCGCCGACCTTCATGCCCGGGATCCCCTCCTGCCAGCCGGCGATGAGCGCCTGCAGCGGGAAGTTGATCGACTGGCTGCGGCTCCACGACGAGTCGAACTCCTCGCCGGTCTCGTACTCCACGCCGAGGTAGTGCACGTCGACGGTGGAGCCCGGAGTGGCCTCCGCGCCGTCGCCCACCACGATGTCCTCGATGACGAGTTCGACGGGGGCGGGACCCTCGGGGGCGTCGATCTCGGGCTTGCTGTTCGTGTCAGTCATGGCTCCCATCCAAACGGACGCGACGGGCATGGACAACCGTCCACCCCCCTCTTGCGCTGACTGCGAACATCACGCACTCTGGAATCCGAGAACTCGTCGCCCCGTAGAGATGTCGGCAGTGCCACACCACAGGGCGGCGAGTTTCCTTGTGCGGGGGCGGCGCTCCGCCGGCGCCCGAGCCGCGGGAAGATCAGCGCAGCAGCGCGGCCCGGTCGGCGGCCACCGCCTCCAGCAGCGCATGCTCGTCGACGGCGCCCCGGCGTCCGTCACGCGCGGTCACCATCCGCTGCCTGGTGAAGGCGAGATGCGTCGCATCCCTGATGAGGCGTCGCATCAATGCCGTGCGCGGCGGGGTCTGCGCCCTCGCCCACGCCTTCGCCTGCCGGCGTCCGGCGGGCGTGGCGAGCATCTCGACCTCCGCCGGGCTGAACCAGCCGGCCGCGCCGTACTCGGCGAGCCGTGTGCGGGTGATGCGCGCCTCCTGGCGACGCAGGTACACCGTCACGAGCAGCGCACCGACGAAGATCGGCACCTGCACGGTGAAGTACAGGCCGATCGCGTCGTCGGCGAATGCGAGCGAGCCGTTCCACAGCGCGTGCAGCAGCACCGCACCCGTGAGGCCGAGCAGGAACCATCCGATCACGCCGGGGCCGCCCCCACGACTCGCGCCGATGCCGATCGCGATGCCGATGCACGCGGTGAACAGCACGTGCGCGAAGGGCGAGAAGATGCCGCGCAGCACGAACGTGGCACCGAGCTCGCTCGCACCGCCCTCGGCGAGCGCCTGCCCGAAGTAGAGGATGTTCTCGGTGAACGCGAACCCCGCGGCCGCCGTGGCGGCGTAGACGAGGCCGTCGACCGGGCCGTCGAAATGCGACCGCGAGAACGCGAAGATGAGCAGCACGCCCAGGCCCTTGGCGAGCTCCTCCACGAGCGGCGCCTGCACGACCGCCTGCAGGGCCTCGTCGGGACTGCCGCCCGGCTGCGCGAACGCCATCGCGAGCTGCACGCCGAGATCGACGACGAGCGCGATCGCGACCGCGACCGCCGCGCCCCACAGGAACGCGAACCACAGCGCCCACCGCGGCTCGGGCTCCCAGCGGTCGATCCAGCGCACGGCGAGCAGCACGACGCCCAGCGGCACGAGCGCGAGCAGCGTGCCGATGACGAGTGTCGACACGCCGAGGGCGAGGCCGAGATATGCGAGAACGAGCAGTCCGACCAGTCCGGCGAGCACGATCCCGATCACCCCGAACACCGTGCCACCCCGCCGCCCGCGCGGCGGCGGCGCCGACCAGAGCGGTGCGGCGGGCGTCGGGTTCAGCTCGGGCGGTGGGGCGCTGGTCATCCGCGCAGCCTATCGACCCCGCGCACCTCGAAGCAGCGGGTTGCCAGCGGCTCGCGGGCGGGTCCCCTCGAACGGCTCAGTCGTCGGAAGCCGCGAACATCACGCCGGGGTTCAGGATGCCGGTCGGATCGAAGAGGGCCTTGATCCCGCGCTGCAGGCCGAACGAGTCGTCGCCGAGTTCATCGGCGAGCCACCGGCGCTTGAGCACGCCCACTCCGTGCTCGCCCGTGAGGGTGCCACCGAGGGTCACCGCGGCGCGGAACAGGTCGTCGGCCGCGGCCCAGACATCCGACGGCACCTCGTCGCCCGTGAACACGAAGTTCGGGTGCAGGTTGCCATCGCCCGCGTGCGCGATCGTGGGGATCTCGATGCCGTACCGCGCACCGATCTCCTCGATGGCCCGGAACATCTCGGGCAGTCGCGAACGCGGCACCGCCACGTCCTCGATGAGCACGTTGCCGGATGCCGCGAGTGCCGGGTGCATCGCGCGGCGGATGTCGAGC
>NZ_JBFUCL010000173.1:0-7816 GCF_056405255.1 Agromyces sp. P1_H4
GGCCTGCTCCGGTCGCCGCCGCAGCGGACGCGCCGGCGGCAGGCGCTGCCCGCGCCACGCCCGTCGACACGTCGGGCGGTCGCATTGTCGCCGGCCTCCGCGTCGTGCCCGTGAAGCACTGGGGACGCTGGGCGCTCTCGGCCATCGTCGCGTTCGTCATCCTCCAGTTCCTGTGGTCGCTCGCCTCCAACCCGCAGTGGCAGTGGGACGTGTTCGCCGAGTACTTCTTCGCCCCCTCGGTGATCAACGGCCTCTGGCTGACCCTCGCCCTCACCGCCGTGTCGGGCGTCATCGGCTTCGTGCTCGGCGCGGTGCTCGCCGTGTTCCGCCTGTCGAAGTCGCCGCTGCTCAACGGCGCGGCCTGGTGGTATATCTGGTTCTTCCGGTCCGTGCCGCTCGTCGTGCAGATCCTCGTCTGGTACAACCTCGGCTACCTCTATCCGACCCTCGGGCTCGGCACCCCGTTCACCACCGACTTCTGGCTCGTCGAGTTCCCCACGACCACGCTGATCAGCGCGTTCGCCGCCGCCACGATCGGCCTCTCCCTGCACCAGGCGGCGTACTCGGCCGAGATCATCCGGGCGGGCATCCTCTCGGTCGACCAGGGGCAGCTCGAGGCGGCCGGCGCGCTCGGACTGCCCCGCCGCATCCGGTTCTTCCGCATCACGCTGCCGCAGGCCGCGCGCGCCATCGTGCCGAACGCGTTCAACGAGATCATCGGGCTCGTGAAGGGCACGTCGGTCGTCTTCATCGTGGCGCTGCCCGAGCTGTTCTACACGGTGCAGGTCATCTACAACCGCAACCAGCGGGTCATCCCGCTGCTGCTCGTCGCGGTGGTCTGGTACGCGCTCATCACCACCATCCTGTCCATCGCGCAGTACTACGTGGAGCGGCGGTTCGCCCGCGGCGCCGTGCGCGAGCTGCCGCCGACGCCCGTGCAACGTGCGAAGGCCTGGACGCGCACGCAGTGGCAGCGGCTCGGCGATGCCCCAGCGGGCGCGCCACCGGGAGCATCCGCCGACCCTGCCCTCGCCACGACCCGCACCGGAGGTGCCGCATGACCAGCACGACCACGACGACGGCCGCCGCCACGACCCTCACGCCGTCGTTCGACGAGCACTTCGTGCCGACTCGCAAGGCCGCCACGGTCGGGCGGGTGGAGATCGCCGACGTGTCGAAGTCGTACGGCACCAACCTCGTGCTGCGCGACGTCTCGCTCACGATCGAACCCGGACAGGTCGTCGCCCTCATCGGGCCGTCGGGATCGGGCAAGTCGACCCTGCTGCGCACGATCAACCACCTCGAGACCGTCGACCGCGGCTCGATCATGGTCGACGGGCAGTACATCGGATACGAGCGAAAGGGCGACACCCTGCACGAGCTGCGCGAGGCCGAGATCCTCCGCCGGCGCACGCAGGTCGGGCTCGTCTTCCAGAACTTCAACCTCTTCCCGCACCTCACGGCGATCGAGAACATCGTCGAGGCGCCGCTCGCCCACAAGCGGCTCTCGAAGGCCGACGCGCGGGCGCTCGCCGAGGCGCTCCTCGCCAGGGTGGGTCTCGCCGACAAGGCCGACCACTACCCGCGGCAGCTCTCCGGCGGGCAGCAGCAGCGTGTGGCCATCGCCAGGGCGCTCGCGCTCTCGCCAAAGGTGCTGCTCTTCGACGAGCCGACCTCGGCCCTCGACCCCGAGCTCGTCGGCGAGGTGCTCGACGTCATCCGGGGACTCGCCCGCGACGGCACCACGCTCGTGATCGTCACGCACGAGATCGGCTTCGCGCGCGAGGTGGCCGACCGCATCGTCTTCCTCGACCACGGCGAGATCGTCGAACAGGGAACCCCGGGGCAGGTGCTTCGCAACCCGCGTCAGCGCCGCACCCGCGACTTCCTCGCGAAGGTGCTCTAGAACCCGAGCCCCGCGAGAAGAACCCGGTGCGGCATTGCACTGCCGCACCGGGCGAATCCGAGACACCGACCCGGCTATCGGACGGAACAACACTAGGAGAGTCCACTCATGGCAATCAACAAGAAGCAGGTGGGGGTGATCGTCGCGGGTGTCGCGGTCGTCGCTCTCGTCGGCGGCGGCATCGTCTGGGCGGTCAGCGCCGGCAACTCCGCCGCGGCCGAGACCGCGGCATCCGGCAGCACCGAGGAGCAGGTGCAGGAGGCGGCGCAGTTCGACCTCACGTCGCAGAACGCCGACGACCGCCCGACCATCGAGCCGGTGCAGGCCGCCGTCGACGCCCTCGAGGCGAGCGGGTTCACGCCGATCGAGGCCGGCAAGCTCACCGTGGCGGTCTCGCCGTTCGCGGCGCCGCTCGGCGTGCTCGCCTCCGACGACGACGCCACCGTGATCGGCACCGAGGCGGACTTCGGCTCGCTGATCGCCGATGGCCTCGGCCTCGAGTACAACCCGGTGGCCGTGAACTGGGCCGACTGGCCGCTCGGCATCCAGTCGGGCAAGTACGACCTCATCGCCTCGAACGTGACGGTGACCGAGGAGCGCAAGGAGCTCTACGACTTCGCGAGCTACCGCCAGGACCTGCTGGGCTTCTACGTGCAGGCCGACAGCGACATCGACTCGATCGCGAGCGCCGAGGACATCTCGGGCCTGAAGATCGTCGTCGGCTCGGGCACGAACCAGGAGAAGATCCTGCTCGCGTGGAACGAGGAGCTCGAGGGTGAAGGGGAGCAGCCCGCCGAGCTCGTCTACTACGACGACCAGGCGGCATCCGACCTCGCGCTCTCGTCGGGCCGCGTCGACGCCACCTTCGGCCCGAACGCGACCGCCGCCTACCGCGCCGCCACCACCGGTGAGACGAAGCTCGTCGGCACGCTGAACGGCGGCTGGCCCGAGACGGCGCCGATCGCCGCGGGCACCAAGAAGGGCAACGGGCTCATCGAGCCGGTGCAGCTCGTGCTGCAGTCGATCATCGACGATGGCACCTACCAGGAGGTGCTCGACCGGTGGGCGCTGACGAGCGAGGCGGTCGACGAGTCCGAGATCAACCCGCCCGGCCTGCCGAAGTCCGAGTAGGCGCCGACGAGTCGATCCATCGACGGATGCCGCGTGGCCGGGTGCTGCGCGGCATCCGTCGTGTCCGGGCGCGGTGTCCGGCGGACGCGTCCATCCACCGCCCGGGGCGCCCGTCAAGGGGCTTGTCGGTCACCGCGGCCGCGCGGAGAGTCATCGCGTGACCGAAGAAGGTACGGTCGTCGCGGCATCCGGTCGCCCGGACCGCATCGACGACGTCTGGGGATCGAGAACGCCCTTCGAGCGCGGAGCGCGGTGGCCCGAACGCGTCGACCAGGTGCTCGCCGAGGGCGTCGCCGAGGGGGACGTCGACCGTTGGGTGCATTCGGCCTGCGTGCTGTGCAGCAACGGCTGCGGCTGCGACATCGCGGTGAAGGACGGCCGCATGGTCGGCATCCGCGGGCGGGCAGACGACCACGTGAACCACGGCCGGCTCGGCCCGAAGGGGCTCTACGCCAGTTGGCAGGGCCTCGAGGCGCCGGATCGGCTCACCACACCCTTGGTGCGCCGCGACGGCGAGCTCGTGCCGGCGAGCTGGGACGAGGCGATGAGCCTCGTCGTGGAGCGCAGCCGCGCCCTGCTCGACGAGGTCGGCCCGCTGAGCCACGGCTTCTACACGAGCGGGCAGCTCTTCCTCGAGGAGTACTACGCACTGGGCATCATCGGCAAGGCCGGCATCGGCACACCGCACATGGATGGCAACACGAGGCTGTGCACGGCGACCGCCGCGTCATCGCTGAAGGAGTCGTTCGGCGCCGACGGCCAGCCGGGATGCTACGAGGACATCGACGAGTGCGACGCGCTGTTCCTCTACGGACACAACATGGCGGCCACGCAGACGGTGCTGTGGTCGCGGGTGCTCGACCGCCTCGACGGCCCCGAGCCGCCGAAGCTCGTGGTGGTCGACCCCCGTGAGACGCCGGTCGCCAAGCGCGCGACGGTGCACCTCGCCGTGAACCCCGGCACGAACCTCGCCCTGATGCACGCGCTCGTGCGCGAGATCCTCGTCAACGGGTGGACCGACGACGACTACGTCGCCGAGCACACGGTGGGGTTCAGCGACCTGGCGAAGCACGTCGGGGAGTGGACGCCCGAGCGCGCCGCCGAAACGTGCGGCGTCGCGGCATCCGACATCCGCGCGGCCGCGCGCATCTTCGGCACGTCCGAGCGCGTGCTCTCCACGGTGCTGCAGGGCTTCTACCAGTCGGCGCAGGCGACCGCGTCGTCGTGCCAGGTGAACAACCTGCACCTGCTGCGCGGCATGCTCGGCCGGCCGGGCGCCGGGGTGCTGCAGATGAACGGGCAGCCGACCGCGCAGAACAACCGCGAGTGCGGCGCCGACGGCGACCTGCCGGGCTTCCGCAACTGGCACAATCCCGACCACGTCGCGCAGTTGGCCAAGCTCTGGGGCGTCGACCCGAGCGTCATCCCGCACTGGGCGCCCCCGACGCACGCGATGCAGCTGTTCCGCTACGTCGAGCAGGGCTCGATCCGGTTCCTCTGGATCTCGGCGACGAACCCGGCGGTGTCGCTGCCGCAGCTCGCGCGCATCCGCGAGATCCTCACGAAGCCCGAGACCTTCGTCGTCGTGCAGGACCTCTACCTCACCGAGACCGCCGCGCTCGCCGACGTCGTGCTGCCCGCGGCCGGGTGGGGCGAGAAGACGGGCACCTTCACGAACGCGGAGCGCACCGTGCACCTCTCGGAGCAGGCCGTCGACCCACCGGGGGAGGCGCGCTCCGACCTCGACATCTTCCTCGACTACTCGCGCCGCATGGACTTCCGGCGCAACGACGGGCAGCCGTTGCTCGACTGGTCCGCGCCCGAGGAGGCGTACCGCGCCTGGCAGGAGTGCTCGCGCGGGCGGCCCTGCGACTACACGGGCATCTCGTACGACGACCTGCGCCGCGAGAGCGGCATCCGCTGGCCGCGCGCCGAGGGGCAGGCGACGAGCACCGATCGGCTCTACGCCGATGCCGAGTTCCCGACGCATCCCGAGTACTGCGAGAACTACGGGCACGACCTGGCCACGGGCGCGGAGGTCGACCCGCAGGCGTACTCGGCCATGCGACCCGACGGCCGCGCGTTCCTGAAGTCGGCGGCCTACACGGGACCCCATGAGCCGCCCGACGGCGAGTACCCGTTCCGATTCACGACCGGCCGCTCGGTCTACCACTTCCACACCCGCACGAAGACGGGCCGCACGCCCGAGCTCCAGGCGGCCGCACCCGACGTCTGGGTCGAGATGGCCGCTCCGGATGCCGCGGAGCACGGGTTCGCCGACGGCGATGTCGTCGAGGTGCGCTCGCGTCGGGGTCGCATCGTGGCACCGCTCCGGGTGACCGGCATCCGGCCCGGCACGGTGTTCGCGCCGTTCCACTACGGCTACTGGGACGCGCCAGAGGGCGCCGAGGAGCGGCATCCGACCGCCGCCAACGAGCTCACGATCACCGAGTGGGACCCCGTCTCGAAGCAGCCGGTGTTCAAGACCGCCGCCGTGCGGGTGACGCGAGCGAAGGGCGTGCGATGAAGCTTCCCGTGTACCTGTCGCTGCTCACCGAGTCGGAGCGCACCCTGGCCGAGTCGTTCCGCCAGGTGGCCGAGGGGCACGGCGACGAACCCGACGTGCACGTGCTGTGCCTCACCCTCGCCGAGCAGTGCGACGGGCACCGCGAGCAGCTCGCGCCGATCGTCGAGCGGTATGGCGAGGCGCCGAGCGACGACGAGCCCGAGCGGCTGCACGCGGACGGCCTCCGCACGACGCGCACCGGACCGCTCGGCCTGCTGCGCGACCTGCAGGACCTCTACCTGCTCGCGAGCCTCGCCGAGGTCACCTGGATGATGGTGAAGCAGGCCGCGGAGGCCCTGCGCGACGAACAGCTGCTCGGGGTCGTGAACACCTGCCGGCAGGAGGTGGACGTGCAGCTCCACTGGCTGCAGACGCGCATGAAGCAGGCCGCGCCGCAGGCGCTCATCGCCGCGAGCTGACGGATGCCGCGAGGCGTCCCGTCGAGCGCCGGAGTCGGTAGGGTCTGGCCATGGACTCCCCGTTGACGGTGCGTGCGGCCCGCGTCGACGACGCCGCCGGGATGGCGCGCGTGCTCGTTCAGTCGTGGCAGGAGACGTATCGCGGGCTCATGCGCGATGAGGTGCTCGACGACCCCGGTCTGATCGCGTTCCGGGAGCGGTTCTGGATCGCCGCGCTGACCGATGAGCGCTACCGCGCGAGTCGCGCCGCCGTGGCCGAACGCGACGGCGAGCTGATCGGGGTCGCGCTCGCCGGCCCGCCGGATCCGCCCGAGGCGGGCTGGACCATGCATCTGTACGTGCTCTACGTCATCGCAGCCGAGCACGGATCGGGCGCCGGCTCGGGCCTGCTCGACGCGGTGATCGACCCGCGCGAGTCCGCCGCGCTCTGGGTCGCCGACCCGAACCCGCGGGCGCAGGCGTTCTACCGGAAGCACGGGTTCGTCCCCGACGGCGTGGCGCAGGTCGACGACGGCGTCCGCGAGATCCGCATGGTGCGTCGCGCCCGCGCCGGACCCGGTGAGTCGGCGCGGCCGAGTCAGTCGAAGTAGCCCTCGACGTCGAGCACGCCGCCCTGCGCCGCGAAGTCGGCGCGCACGGCGGCCAGCAGCCCGTCGTCGACGAGCAGGTCGGCGAGGGTCGCTGCGAGGCCGTACGCGGCATCCGTCACGGCCGTGATCGCCTCGGGCGCGCCCGCGTACGCGGCGAACTCGCGCGTGTGCAGGCTGACGTCGGGCGGTGCGACCCGGATCACCGGGTGGATGCCCGGCACCCGCACGCTGACGTTGCCGAAGTCGGTCGACGCCGACTGGTGGGACGGTGCGTCGGCCGCCCGCCGCACGATGCGCCCCCGTTCGCCCTGCGCCAGCGCCCACCGTTCTGCGAGCGGGGCGTTGTGCCGGATCGGCAGGCTGAACGGCTGCGGATCCCACCTCACCTCGACGCCCGTGCCGGTCGCCAGCGCGATGCCGTGCGCGACGTCGTCCACCCGAGCCGACAGCTCGCGCAGCGTGTCCGCAGCGTGCGAGCGCACGTAGTACTCGAGCTCCGCCCGCTCGGGCACGACGTTCGGGCGCTCGCCGCCGTCGACGAACACGCCGTGGATGCGATCGCCCGGTGCGAGGTGCTGCCGCAGCAAGCCGATCGCCTGGTAGTGCAGCGTGGCCGCGTCGAGCGCGTTGCGGCCCTGCCAGGGCGCGGCCGACGCGTGCGCGGCGACCCCGTGGTAGACGATCCGCACGATGCGGCGGCCGATGAACGGCGGATCGGCGACGTCGGCGCCGAACGGATGCGCCATCACGGCCGCGTCGACGCCGTCGAACGCGCCGGCCCTGGCGAGCAGCTCCTTGCCGTTGCCGCCCTCCTCGGCGGGCGTGCCCATGAGCAGGATCCTCCCGGGCAGCGTGCCGGGTGGCAGCGCGCGTCGGGCCTCAGCGAGGGCGAGGAACGCGCCGACGGATGCCGCGGCGATGAGGTGGTGGCCGCAGGCGTGCCCCACGCCCGGGAGCGCGTCGTACTCGGCCAGCAGCACCACGGTGGGGCCGTCGCTCGTGCCGGGCGCCTCGGCGAGGAACGCCGTGGGCAGGCCGTGCACGCCGACCTCGGCGTCGAGACCCTCGCGCGCCAGCAGGTCCCGGATCGCCGCCACGCTCCCCGTCTCGGCGAACCCGGGCTCGGCGAGCTCGAAGATGCGCGCGGCGAGGTCGCCGAGCGCGGGCGCCGATCGGTCGACCGCCGCGCCGATCGCCGCTCGCA
>NZ_JBFUCL010000174.1:0-7800 GCF_056405255.1 Agromyces sp. P1_H4
GCGTCGGCCTCCTCCTCCGCGATCGCGGCGTCAGCCGCCGCGGTCGTCGCCGCCTCGGCCGCCACGACCTCGGCATCCGCAGCCGCCGCCTCGGCCGCCGCGGCCTGCGCCGCGACCTCCGCGGCKGGACGGCGGAGCAGCTCGACGATCAGCACGGCGAGCAGGGCGACGATCACCGTCCAGACGACGGCGCTGACGGTGACCGGGCGGTTGAAGAGCACCACGGCGGTCGCGATCAACGCGATGGCGACGTACACGGCGCCACGCCAACGGTCGAGGCCGATGCCGAACGACCCGGTCGTGACGCCATGCCTGGCCGCGGCCGCGCGGGCACTGGCGAACCCGGCACCCGCGAAGTCCCTCGCGGCTCGTGCCGGTCGCCATGGACCGGAGAACCAGGCGATGACCGCGACGAGGATGGAGAGGACCAGCATCGCCACGATCGTCGAGAGCATCAGCTCGACGAGTCCGTCGAAGATCACCGACGCGGTATCGGACGGCATGATCGACGGACTCACCGTGCCGATGAAGAACGTGCGGCCGATGCCGAGCCCCGCGGCGAGCAGCAGCATGGTCAACGCGAGTCCGGCTGCCGTCCACACCAGGGCCACGGTTCGACGCTTCGCGACGAACACGCCGGCCGCCAGGAGCGCGAGGCAGATCCATGGCAACCAGGTGCCCGCGGCCACGGCGAGCGCGTAGACGGTCTGGACGAGGACGAAGGCGTCGTTCTGCGCGATGACGACGCTCTTCTCGATCACGGGGATGTTCGCGGCGAAGCCGACCCCCTGCTGCACGAGGCGCTCCTTCACCGCCTCGATGATCGGGCCGAGCTGCACCGAGATGGTGCCGTTTCCCCCGATCGCGAGCGCCGCGTCGGGATCACCCTGCACCGCCGCCACGAAGGCGTGATGGCTCGCGCGAAGCGCCGTGGCCCACACGTCGGCGAAGGCCGGCGACTCGACGACCCGGTCGACGATGCCGGAGACGAGCGACTGGAGGCCCTGCGTGGCAGGCGCCTCGAGCAAGCCGAGCGCGGTCTGCGCCTTGGGCGGCAGGTCGAGCTGCTTGATGCCGTCGAAGAGGTCGGCGGTGAGGGCCGGGATGTCGACCTGCTCCTCGATCGCCGTCGTGACCTGGTCGCCGATGTACGACTGCACGGCCGGCTCCTCGGCGAGCGGGGCGAAGGTCGCGACGAACTGCTCGGTGTCCACGAGCTGGAGCCGCGCCCACGCCGTGATCACCGCGATCGGCGTGATCAGGAGGGCGACGATCACGAGGACGACGGCCGCGACGGTGCGCCCACGGCGGCGACGCTCGTGGGGCGCCGCGCCCGCGACATCCGTTCCGGCGACCGGTCTGGCCGTGACCGCCTCGGTGCGCAACGCCGCATTCTCGGCTTCGAGCTGCGCGATCCGGGCTTCGAGTTGCGAGGTCCCTGCATCCGACATGACCGCCCCCTTTGGTCGAAACCTATCGTCACGACCCCGTTGTGCGCATCACTTCTTCTGGATGAAAGGCCGGGTGCTCCTCCCGAAACGACCCGCGTCAGTGGATGAGGGCCTTCATCAGGATCATCGCGAGGCCGAACCCTGCGGTCGCGAGCGAGCCGGCGAGCCTGATCGGCCACGGGGAGCCGCGGCGGGCGAAGGCCACCCAGCCGAGCACGGCGAGCACCACGACGCCAGCCCACAGGGCCGTCCAGATGGCGTAGACATCGGTGATCGCCTGGGTGGCGCCGAGCAGCAGGATGAGCGACGGGATCAGGGCGGAGGCGAGAAGCCCGAGGGACCGCCGAAGCGACCCGCGGAACGCCTCGCCGAGGCTGATCATGCGGTCGTGGTCGAGGCCGTGGTGGGCCACGGTGCCGGCGTAGACGTGCGCGGCCCAGAAGACGATCACCGTGCCGATGACCGTCCAGAACACCGACCAGGCCGTGGCGCCGTGGCCGCCCGAGACGAGGATCATGCCGTCGACCAGGATCACGCCGTAGACGGCCTCCTCGGTCACGAACGTCGTGCGCACGATCTTCGAGGCGAGGTTCGGCTGCGCGCCCGGCCCCGAGTTCACCGCGGTGCTCGGAACGACCCGATCCGCGGCATCCGACGTGGAATCACCCATGGATTCAGCCTCTCACGCGAGAGGACATGCCGACAGCGTCGTCTCGCCGCCGACGACACGAGCCCCCGCCGATGTTCCGGCAGGGGCTCGTGTTCGCGTCGGAACGCGCCTACAGAGCGGCGTAGACCTCGCGCAGCAGCTGCGCCGTCTCGGACGGCGTCTTGCCGACCTTGACGCCGGCGGCCTCGAGGGCCTCCTTCTTCGCCTGCGCGGTGCCGGCGGAGCCGGACACGATGGCGCCGGCGTGGCCCATGGTCTTGCCCTCCGGGGCCGTGAACCCGGCGACGTAGCCGACGACCGGCTTCGTCACGTTGGCCTTGATGAAGTCGGCCGCGCGCTCCTCGGCGTCGCCGCCGATCTCGCCGATCATCACGATCGCCTTCGTCTCGGGGTCGGCCTCGAACGCGGCGAGCGCGTCGATGTGCGTGGTGCCGATGATCGGGTCGCCGCCGATGCCGATGGCGGTCGAGAAGCCCAGGTCGCGCAGCTCGTACATCATCTGGTAGGTCAGCGTGCCCGACTTCGAGACGAGGCCGATCGGGCCCTTGCCCGTGATGTTCGCCGGGGTGATGCCGACGAGCGACTCTCCGGGGCTGATGATGCCGGGGCAGTTCGGGCCGATGATGCGGGTCTTCTCGCCCTGCTCCTTGGCGTACGCCCAGAACTCCGCGGAGTCCTGCACGGGCACGCCCTCGGTGATGATGACGAGGAGCGGGATCTGGGCGTCGATGGCCTCGATCACGGCATCCTTCGTGAAGGCCGGCGGGACGAAGGCGATGGAGACATCCGCCCCCGTCTGCTCGATCGCCTCGGACACCGACGCGAACACCGGCAGCTGCACGGAGTTGCCGTCGGCGTCGGTGTGCAGCACCGTGGTGCCGGCCTTGCGGGCGTTCACACCGCCCACGACCTGGGTGCCCGCCGCGAGCATGCGCGCCGTGTGCTTGGAGCCCTCGCCGCCGGTGATGCCCTGGACGATGACCTTGGAGTCCTTGTTCAGGAAGATCGTCATTGCTCTCGAATCCTTCTCTCGCGCTACGCGGCGTTCGCCAGCTCGGCGGCCTTGTCGGCGCCCTGGTCCATGTTCTCGGCGAGGGTGACGAGCGGGTGCGCCGCCTCCTCGAGGATGCGGCGGCCCTCGACGACGTTGTTGCCGTCGAGGCGCACGACGAGCGGCTTGTTCGCGGTGGAGCCGAGCTCGGCGAGCGCGCCGACGATGCCCTTGGCGACCTGGTCGCACGCGGTGATGCCGCCGAAGACGTTCACGAACACGCTCTTCACCTGCGGGTCGCCGAGGATGATGCCGAGGCCGTTGGCCATGACCTCCGCCGAGGCGCCGCCGCCGATGTCGAGGAAGTTCGCCGGCTTCACGCCGCCGTGGTTCTCGCCCGCGTAGGCGACGACGTCGAGCGTCGACATGACGAGGCCCGCGCCGTTGCCGATGATGCCGACCTCGCCGTCGAGCTTCACGTAGTTGAGGTCGAGCGCCTTGGCCTGCGCCTCGAGCGGGTCGGCCGCGGCCTTGTCCTCGAGCAGGGCGTGGCCGGCGTGGCGGAACTCGGCGTTCTCGTCGAGCGTGACCTTGCCGTCGAGGGCGATGACGTTGCCGTCCTCGTCGAGGATGAGCGGGTTCACCTCGACCAGCGTGGCGTCTTCGCTCGTGTACACGTCGTAGAGCTTCACGAAGACGTCGGCGACCTTATCGACGAGCTCGGCCGGGAAGTTCGCGGCCTCGGCGATCTCGCGGGCCTTGGTGGGCGTGATGCCGGTGCCCGGGTCGACCTCGACGCGCGCGAGCGCCTCGGGCTTCTCGACGGCGAGCTGCTCGATCTCCATGCCGCCCTCGACGCTCGTGAGCGAGAGGTAGGAGCGGTTGGCGCGGTCGAGGAGCACCGAGAAGTAGAACTCCTGCGCGATGCGGGCGCCGCCCGCCACCATGACGCGCTTGACGACGTGGCCCTTGATGTCGAGTCCGAGGATGGCCTTCGCCGCCTCCTCCRCCTCGTCGGGGGTCTTCGCGACCTTGACGCCGCCGGCCTTGCCGCGGCCGCCCGTCTTCACCTGGGCCTTGACCACGACGACGCCGCCGAGCTTCTCGGCCGCGGCGCGGACCTCTTCTGGGGTGTCGGCCACGATGCCCGGGAGCACCGGGACCCCGTACTGTTCGAACAGGTCTCTGGCCTGGTACTCGTAAAGATCCACGCTCTACTTCCAATCGGTCCGCACGCACGACGGCGCACAGGGGCTGGTGGGTGCGGCCCGGCCTGTGCTCAACGAGCACCGATTGTCTCGATATCGAGATACGCGGGCCGTGGACCATGGTACTCCCCCTCATCCGAGGGTCGGAACCGGGCGGATGCCGCTGGCCACCGTCAGCCCCCGGCTGCGAGACTGGCTCGATGAGCGACCGAGCGGAGCCCATCCACCGCGCAGACCCGCACGATTCCGCGGTGCACGCGAAGTTGAACTGGCTGCGCGCGGGGGTGCTCGGAGCGAACGACGGCATCGTCTCGGTCGCCGCACTCGTGGTCGGCGTCGCCGCGGCCACCACGGATGTCGCGGCGATCCTCATCGCCGGCGTCGCCGCGGTGGTCGCGGGCGCGATCTCCATGGGACTCGGCGAGTACGTGTCGGTCTCGAGCCAGCGCGACACCGAGCGGGCCCTGATCGCCAAGGAGCGACACGAGCTCGAGACGATGCCCGAGCAGGAACTGGCCGAGCTCGCCGGGCTCTATCGCGCGAAGGGGCTCTCAGCCGCCACCGCCGAGGCCGTCGCGCACGAGCTCACCGCGCACGACGCGCTCGCGGCGCACCTCGAGGTCGAGCTGCACATCGACGAGGACGACGTGGTGAACCCGTGGCACGCCGCCGGGGCATCCGCGCTGTCGTTCCTCGTCGGGGCGGTGCTGCCGATGCTCGCCATCCTGCTCCCGCCACCCGAGTGGCGCATCGCCGCGACCTTCGTCGCCGTGGTCGTCGCCCTCGCGATCACCGGCTGGCTCAGCGCCTGGATCGGCGGCAGCCCGAGGCTCCGGGCCGTGCTACGGGTGACCGTCGGCGGGGCGCTCGCCCTGCTCGTGACCTGGGCGATCGGCGCCCTGCTCGGCGTGGCCGTGTGACATGGCGGGGCGTCGGGGGCGTGCGTACGTCGGGATCTCGGGGTGGGTCTACCCGAACTGGCGCGGCGAGTTCTACCCGAGAGGGCTCCGCCAGGCGGACGAGCTCGAATATGCCGCGACGCACCTCGGCTCGGTCGAGATCAACGGCTCGTTCTACTCGCTGCAGCGGCCGGGGAGCTGGGTGCGCTGGCGCGATGCCGTGCCCGAGGACTTCGTCTTCGCGGTCAAGGGGCCGCGGTTCATCACGCACGTGAAACGCCTCGGCGACATCGACGGACCCATGGCGAACTTCTTCGCGTCGGGACTGCTCGCGCTCGGCGACAAGCTGGGCCCGCTGCTCTGGCAGCTTCCGCCGACGCTCGCCTACGACGAGGCGCTGCTCGACGCGTTCCTCGCGCGCCTGCCGCGCACCCATGCGGCCGCCGCCGGGCTCGCGCGACACCGTGAGCAGCGGATGACCGGACGCACGTCGTACGCGCTGCGGGCCGCTCCCGAGCGGCCGCTCGAGCATGCCGTCGAGGTGCGGCATCCGAGCTTCGAGGAGCACGCGGACGCATGGGCGTCGCTGCTCGAGCGTCACGGCGTGGCATCCGTCACCGCCGACACCGCCGGGCGCTACCCGCGGATCGACCGCACGACCGCGACCTTCGCCTATGCACGCCTGCACGGCGACCGGGAGCTCTACGTGTCGGGGTACGACGAGGAGGGCCTCGACCGCTGGGAGGCCTGGATGCGCGGCCACCTCGACGCAGGCCGCGACGCCTACGCGTACTTCGACAACGACGTGAAGGTGCGCGCGCCGTTCGACGCCATGGCGCTCATCGAGCGGCTCGCGCGGGCCTGACGGCGCCCTCGGGTTCCCGGCGAGGCCTCCCCCGCGCGCGGCACATGGGGCACGATGGGGAGATGGGCAAGAAGCACCGTCCGGTCGTCCCCCATCTCACCGACGCCCAGTGGGATCGGCTCGTCGCGCATGGCGTCCCGGTCGACGTCGCGGTCGGCGACATGCTGTTCCGCACCGGGGACCGCTGGTACGACCTCATCCTCGTCGAGAGCGGTGCGGTCGAGGTGGTGCGCGACGCCCTGCCCTGGGTGGGCGAGACCTCGATCGTCACCCTCGGACCGCGCACGTTCGTCGGCGAGCTGGGGCTGCTGAACGGGCAGCGGGCGTTCCTGTCGGCGCGCGCGACGGAGGGCGGCCGCATGTACCGCGTCGACCATGCGGCGCTCCAGCGGCTGATGGCCGAGGACGACGAGCTCTGCGACCTCCTGCTTCGCACGCTCTGGGCGCGCCGCGACTTCCTGCGGCGAGGCCCGGCCGCCCTGTCGCTGAAGATCGTCGGCACCCAGCGTTCGGCGGGCGCCACGGCCTTGCGCCGGTACGCCGAGCGCCTCGAGCTCGCGCACACCTGGGTCGATGCCGACGACCCCGAGACCGCGGCCCACATCTTCAAGCACGGCTTCTCGCGCCGTGACCTGCCCGTCGCCATCGTGCAGGGCGAGAACGTGCGCAACGCGACGCCCGGCCAGGTGGCCGAGATGCTCGGCCTCGCGTACGTGAACGACGACGACACGGCCGCGGACCTCGCGGTGGTCGGCGGCGGGCCCGCTGGACTCGCGGCGGCGATCTACGGCGCCTCGGAAGGACTCCGCACCGTGCTGCTGGACTCGATCGCCCCCGGCGGCCAGTCGGCGGCGACGTCGCGGATCGAGAACTACCTCGGGTTCCCGTTCGGCGTGAGCGGCGACGCGCTCACGGGGCAGGCCTCGCTGCAGGCGTTCAAGTTCGGCGTGCGGGTGTTCGCCCCGTGCGAGGTCGCCGGCCTGCAGGACTCGGGCGATCCACTCACGCTCACGCTGGCCGACGGCCGCCTCGTGCACGCCAGGTCGGTCGTGATCACCACCGGGGCGCAGTACCGCACGCTCGACCTCGACCGGTGGAGCGAGTTCGAGGGAGCAGGCATCTTCCACGCGGCCACGTCGCTCGAGCTCCGGCAGGTCATCGACGCGCCCGTCGTCATCGTCGGGGGTGCGAACTCCGCGGGCCAGGCTGCGCTCTACCTCGCCGCGAACGGCTGCCCCGTGCGGCTGGTCGTGCGCGCCGACGGCCTCTCCTCGGAGATGTCGAGCTACCTGGTGGACCGCCTCGCCGAGGACCCGCGCATCCAGGTGCACACGCGCACCCGGGTGGCAGCGCTGCACGGCGGCGAGACCCTCGAGCAGGTGACCCTCGAGGGCGACACGGATGCCACGGTGGACTGCCGCGGCCTGTTCTGCTTCATCGGGGCGCAGCCGGCAACCGACTGGGTCACGCAGCTCGAGCGCGACGAGCACGGCTTCGTGCGCACGGGCGACGACATCCGGAGCCTCGGCCCCGCCTGGGCCGCCCTGCGACGGTCGCCGCTGCCGTTCGAGACGAGCCTGCCCCGCGTGTTCGCCGCGGGCGACGTGCGCCGCGGCTCGATGACGCGCGTCGCCGCCGCCGTGGGCGAGGGGTCGAGCGCCGTCGCCTCGGTGCACCGGGCGCTGGCCGACGTCCCCTGAGCCGCTGAGGGCACAC
>NZ_JBFUCL010000175.1:0-7675 GCF_056405255.1 Agromyces sp. P1_H4
ATGACGACCCTGACGACCACGACCCGCGCCGCCACCGCCGTGGCGATCGCGGGCCTCACCGCGTCGCTGCTCACCGGATGCTTCGGCAACCCCGCCGACCTCGTCAACAAGGGCGTCGAGGACGCGATCGAGAGCGCGACCGGCGGCGACGTCAGCCTCGGCGGCGAGCTGCCCGCYGACTTCCCGACGTCGATCCCGCTCATCGACGGCGACGTGACGTTCGCCGGCGGCGCGGGCGATGCCGATGGACAGGGCTGGATCGTCGCCCTCACGTCCTCCGCGGCCGATCCGGTGGGTGACGCGGCAGCCGCGCTCGAGGGCGCCGGCTTCACCGAGGACACCACGATGACGGGCGGCGAGGCGGGCGCCCGGATCTTCACGAACCCGGAGTTCTTCGTGCTCGTGGCCGGCGAGGGCGAGACGCTGACGTACACCGTCACCCCCAACACGAACCAGCAGTGAACGACGACGTGAAGCCCTCGCCCTTGGCGCGGGCTGGAATGTACGTGCTCGCTGCGCTGCTCGGCGCCATCTACGGGGCCGTGGCCACCATCGGGCATCGTCAGTCGGTGACCATCGGCGACGTGGTCGTGCCGTGGGGACTCGTCCTCGCCCTGGCTGGTGTGCTGGCGCTGCTCGTCGGCATCCGCCTCGTCGCCGGCGGACGGTGGGTCGCCGCCGCGGCAGCCGTGGGCGTCATCGGCATGGTCGCGCTGCTCACGCTGCCCGGTCCCGGCGGGTCGGTGCTCGTCGCCGGCGACGTCGTCGGCACCGTGTGGGCGGTCGGCCCCGCGCTCATCGCCGTGCTCGTCGTGGCGTGGCCCGAGCTGCCCCAGAGACGCACCGCACCCGCCGCCGACGCATAGACTTGAGTTCCACCTTCGAGAGGACAGCGAGCCACTGTGACCTATGTCATCGCCCTGCCGTGTGTCGACGTCAAGGACCGCGCCTGCATCGACGAATGCCCCGTCGACTGCATCTACGAGGGTGAACGCTCGCTCTACATCCACCCCGACGAGTGCGTCGACTGCGGCGCCTGCGAGCCCGTGTGCCCCGTCGAGGCGATCTACTACGAGGACGACCTCCCCGAGGAGTGGGCCGACTACTACAAGGCCAACGTCGAGTTCTTCGACGAGGTCGGCTCGCCCGGCGGCGCCGCCAAGGTGGGCGTGATCCCGAAGGACCACCCGCTCATCGCCGCACTGCCGCCGCAGGCCCACTGACGATGGCGCTCGGAGCGCTGCCCGACTACCCCTGGGACCTCATGGCTCCCTATGCGGAGCGCGCGGCCGCGCATCCCGACGGGCTCGTCGACCTGTCCATCGGCTCGCCCGTCGACCCGACGCCCGAGGTCGTGCGTGAGGCGCTCGCCGCCGCGACCGATGCGCACGCCTATCCGCAGACGGTGGGCACTCCGGCGCTGCGCGCCGCGATCGTCGAGTGGTTCGCACGCCGACGCGGCGTCGAGGGGCTCGACGCGGCATCCGTGCTGCCCACCATCGGCTCGAAGGAGCTCGTGGCGCTGCTGCCGTTCATGCTCGGCGTCGGCGAGGGCGACGTGGTCGTGCATCCGCGCGCGGCGTATCCCACCTACGAGATGGGCGCCCTCTTCGCCGGCGCGCGGGCGCTCGCGTCCGACGACCCCGAGGAATGGCCCGATGCGACCCGGCTCATCTGGCTCAACACCCCGGGCAATCCCGACGGTCGGGTGCTCTCGGTCGACGAACTGCGGGCCGCCCGTGAGCGGGCGCGCGAGCTCGGCGCCGTGATCGTCAGCGATGAGTGCTACGCCGAGCTCGGCTGGGATGCACCGTGGGACGAGCAGCCCGTGCCGAGCCTGCTCGACCCGCGCGTCACCGACGGCGACACCCGCCACACGCTCGCCATCTACTCGCTCTCGAAGCAGTCGAACATGGCCGGCTACCGGGCCGCCTTCATCGCCGGATGCCGCGAGTCGATCGCCCGGCTGACCAACGTGCGCAAGCACGCCGGCCTCATGCTGCCGGCGCCGCTGCAGGCGGCCATGGTCGCCGCGCTCGCTGACGAGCAGCACGTCGCCGCGCAGAAGGAGCGGTACCGCGCACGTCGTGACCTCCTCAGGCCGGCGCTCGACGCCGCCGGCTTCCGCATCGACCGGAGCGAGGGCGGCCTCTACCTCTGGGCCACCGAGGGCCGCGACGCGTGGGAGTCCATCGCACGGCTCGCCGACCTCGGCATCCTCGCCGGACCGGGGCACTTCTACGGGGTGCACTACCCCGAGCACGTGCGGCTCTCCCTCACCGCCGACGACGAGCGGGTCGCCGCGGCCTCCGCCCGTCTGCGCGCGTCGGTGGAGGCCTGAGCGCGCCCACTGTGCCATCCGCCAACGGAAGGCRTGATGTCTTGGGGGATGCGACAGTGTGCCCGGAGCACGTCTAGGCTGTATTCGGACCTCGGCCGACTCGGCCCCTGTCCGGAAAGCAGGTGACCGCGCAAGTGACGATCACAGGAGGCGCCGTGAGCGACGTCGTGAACCAGGCCGACGGGAAGACCCCCGCCACGGCGAGCCTCTCGTTCCCGGGCGGCGTCGCGGAGTTCCCGATCCAGCCGGCGATCGACGGCCACTCGAGCATCGACGTCTCGACGCTCACCCGGCAGACGGGCCTCACCGCGCTCGACTACGGCTTCGTGAACACCGCCTCGACGCGGTCGGCGATCACCTACATCGACGGCGAGCAGGGCATCCTCCGCTACCGCGGCTACCCGATCGAGCAGCTCGCCAAGGGCTCCACCTACCTCGAAGTGGCGTGGCTCCTCATCTACGGGCAGCTGCCCACCGCCGACGAGCTGGGCGAGTTCGACGAGAAGATCCGCCGTCACACGCTCCTCCACGAGGACCTGAAGCGGTTCTTCTCCGCGCTGCCCCACACCGCGCATCCCATGTCGGTGCTGTCGAGCGCCGTGTCGGCGCTCTCCACCTACTACGAGGACTCCTCCGACCCGCACGACCTCGACCACGTCGAGCTCACGATGGTCCGGCTGCTCGCGAAGCTCCCCGTCATCGCGGCCTACGCGCACAAGAAGAGCATCGGGCAGGCGTTCCTGTACCCCGACAACTCGCTGAGCTTCGTCGACAACTTCCTGCGCCTGAACTTCGGCAACATGGCCGAGCCGTACGAGATCGACCCGGTGCTCTCGAAGGCGCTCGATCGCCTGCTCATCCTCCACGAGGACCACGAGCAGAACGCGTCCACGTCGACCGTGCGCCTCGTCGGCTCCACCGGCGCCAACCTCTACGCCTCGATCTCCGCGGGCATCCAGGCCCTCTCGGGGCCGCTCCACGGCGGGGCCAACGAGGCCGTGCTGCAGATGCTCGCCCGCATCCAGGACTCGGGCGAGGGCGTCGCGAAGTTCGTCGAGCGCGTGAAGCGCAAGGAGGACGGGGTGAAGCTCATGGGCTTCGGGCACCGCGTCTACAAGAACTACGACCCGCGGGCGAAGCTCGTCAAGGAGTCGGCCGACGAGGTGCTCGCGGGCCTCGGCGTGAACGACCCGCTGCTCGACCTCGCGAAGGAGCTCGAGCAGATCGCCCTCGAGGACGACTACTTCAAGGAGCGCCGCCTCTACCCGAACGTCGACTTCTACACCGGCGTGATCTACAAGGCGATGGGCTTCCCCACCCGCATGTTCACGGTGCTGTTCGCGATCGGGCGCCTGCCCGGGTGGATGGCGCACTGGCGCGAGATGAACCTCGACCCGCAGACGAAGATCGGTCGCCCGCAGCAGCTGTACGTGGGCGAGCCCGAGCGCAACTACCCCTCGGCCTAGCAGCGACCGCGCTCGGCTCCGGCTGCGCGGCCTGCCTCGGCTTGGGCGCCGCGCTCGCCCTCGCCGCGCTCGCCCTCGCCGGGCTACCGACTCAGCCGGCGGGCGAGAGGCGCAACGTCTGCGCCGCCGCGTCCTGCACGGCCGCGAGGGTGAAGGGCCAGGACCTGGTCTCGCCACGCTGCCAGAGCGGCGCCTGGTCGGCGTAGTGCGGGTCGAACGCGTGGCCGGATGCGCCGGTGAGGTTGATCCACCGGGAGTCGTCGAGGCGGTCGAGGTCGACGACCATGCGGAGCGACGGCACCCAGTCGACGCCGTAGTCGCCCCGGGCGTCCCAGCCGATCGCGTTGACGATCGCCGAACCGCCGCCGAGCTCGTAGGGGCCTCGGTTGAACAGCCACTCGATGGGGGCGATGCCCGATTCGCCGAAGCTCCGGTTGGTGAGGGTGAGCGTGTGCAGCCGGCCCCAGCGCCAGCCGTCGGGGTCGCTCCCCATGCGCTCGGATGACTCGGTCCACGCCTCGTCGAGCGCGTGGGCGATCATCGCGTCGCGGCCCGCGACGCCCTCGTGCTCGTTGGTCCACCACGCGGCGTCGGGCTCGCCGAGGAGGGTGCCCACGACGCTGAACCACCGGTCGCCGCCGACGGGACGGGTCTGCTCGGGAAGGCCGCCGAACATGTCGTCGAGCAGCGTGCGCCAGAACACGGCGAAGTAGGCGGCCTCGGCGCTGTCCACGTCGGCTCGGGTGTTCCACCCGTCGAGCAGTTCCGCGCCGCGCGCCGCGTCGCCGTCGAGGTCGAGCTCGGCGATGACGGGAAGGAGGGCCGCGGCGTTCGCGTCGGCGGTGTCGAGCTGCATCGTCGCGAGGTCTGCAACGGTGATCTTCTCACCCGAGGCGATGCGTTCCTGCAGCATGCGCTCGATGCCCGAGGCCCGGTAGCCGAGGTCCCAGTCCTTCGTGAGCATCGGGCCCGACGAGCTCACCGCGTTGTTGGCGGTCACGAGGTAGCCGCGCTCGGGGTTGAGCACGGACGGCAACTGGTCGAACGGGACCGTGCCCGACCAGCCGTTCGCGCTCGTCCACCCGGGCAGTGGCACGGTGCCGTCGCCCGTGAGCCGGACGGGGATGGACCCGGGTGCCTGGTATCCGATGTTCCCGTCCACGTCGGCGTAGATGAGGTTCTGGGCGGGCACGTCGAACAGCGCGGCCGCGGACCGGAAGGCGTTCCAGTCCTGGGCGCGATTCATCGCGAAGATCGAGGCGGGCGTGCGGCCGGGCGTCAGCGCGGTCCACTGCAGTGACAGCGCGTACTGGCCGTCGGTCTGGCCGGATGCCGCGGGGTACGCCTTGGCGACCTCGGCGAAGTCCGCGTCGATGTCGGTGACGAGCGGTCCCCTCGCGGTGGACCGCACCGTGATCGCGACGGGATCCCCGCCGGCGACCTCGATGGTCTCCTCGCGGAGCGTCAGGGGGAGCGACGCTCCGTCGTATTCGTAGGCGTCGCCGTCGACGCGTTCGAGGTAGAGGTCGGCGACGTCGGGGCCGAGGTTGGTGAACCCCCAGGCGATGCGCTGGTTGTGCCCGATGATGACGCCGGGAAGGCCGGAGAACGTGTACCCGGCCACGTCGAAGCCGCACGCCTCGCCGACCTCGGCGCAGTGCAGGCCCATCTGCGTCCAGATGGAGGGCATGGCGGGCCCGAGGTGCGGGTCGTTCGCGAGCAGCGGGAGCCCCGACTCCGTGTGCGCGCCTGAGACCACCCACGAGTTCGAGCCGAGGTCGCCGCCCTCCGGCCCCAGGAGCTCGGGGATGCCGTCGAGCAGGTCGCTGAGCCGCGCGACGGGCGCAGCGAAGGAGTCGAGGGTCGCGGCATCCGGGGCGTTCTCGGCGACGGCACCGTCGTCGGGCAGGGGCACGACGTCCGTCGCGGCAGGGGCCGCGGTGACCGGGCCCTCCATGATCGTCGGCATCTGCCCGAAGGGGAACGCCGGGTGGAGCCGGGCGACCTCCTCGGGTGGCAACGCCGTCGCGAGCAGTGCGCGGTCGACCTCGTCCTCGAGGTTCGAGCGCAGGTCCCAGGCCATCGCCTTCAGCCAGGCGATCGAGTCGACGGCCGTCCACGGCTCGGGCTCGTAGCCGGGGTTCTGCAGCCCGAGCACCGCGTACTCGAGCGAGAGCCCGGCGCCGTCGCGTTCGCCGAGGTAGGCGTTCACGCCCTCGGCGTAGGCGTCGTAGTACGCCCGCGATTCCGGGTCGAGCAGCGCGTACTCCTGCTCGGCCACGCCCCGCCAGTCGAGCGTGCGGATGAAGGCGTCGGTCGACACCTGCGACTCGCCGAAGAGCTCGGCGACGCGCCCGGCGGTCACGTGCCGGCGGAAGTCCATCTCCCAGAACCGGTCCTGCGCGTGCACATAGCCCTGCGCGAAGAAGAGGTCGTGGTCGGTCTCGGCCACCAGCTGCGGGATCCCCGCGTCGTCGCGGTACACGATCACGGTCGCGTCGAGGCCGGCGACGTCGACCTCTCCGCTCGTGGTGGGGAAGGAGCGCTGCACCGTCCACCAGCCGAACCCGGCCGCCGCGCCGCCGACGACCAGCACCGCGATGAGGACGACGACCAGCACGGTGAGGCCGCGGTGCCTGCGGGTGCGCGGTGCGTCGGTGCCCACGTCACTCCTTCGTGATGCGCATGACGACGGCCGCCCAGCGGCGGCCTGAGCACCCCACTGTAGTCGACCCGGGGTGGCCGCGCCTCAGGCGTGGAGCGCCGCGTTGAGGGCGACGCCCTCGCCGGTGCGGGAGAGCACCTCGACCTGTCCGTTGAGCGAGTTCCTGCGGAACAGCAGGTTCGGGACGCCCGACAGTTCGACGGCCTTCACGGTGCGCCCCGCCTCACCCGCACGGCCCACCAGCACGACCTTCGTGCCGGCCGTGACGTAGAGCCCGGCCTCCACGACCGAGTCGTCGCCGATGGAGATGCCGATGCCCGAGTTCGCCCCGAGCAGGGCGCGCTCGCCGATGGCCACGCGCTGCGTGCCGCCGCCCGAGAGGGTGCCCATGATGGAGGCGCCACCGCCGATGTCGCTGCCGTCGCCGACGACGACGCCCTGTGACACCCGGCCCTCGACCATCGACGTGCCGAGCGTGCCGGCGTTGAAGTTGACGAAGCCCTCGTGCATCACCGTGGTACCGGGAGCGAGGTGGGCGCCGAGGCGCACGCGCGAGGCATCCGCGATGCGCACGCGCTCGGGAGTGACGTAGTCGAGCAGCCGCGGGAACTTGTCGAGCCCGGTCGCGTGGATGCCGGCGCGCTGCAGCGTCGGCCGCAGGCGGTCGAAGTCGGCGGGATGCACCGGGCCGGCGTTCGTCCACACCACGGCGGGGAGGTGGGCGAAGATGCCGTCGAGGTTCACCTCGTTCGGTCGTGCCAGCAGGTGCGACAGCACGTGGAGTCGGAGGTAGGCGTCAGAGGTACCCGTGGGCGGGGCATCGAGGTCCACCTGCACCGTGACCGCCTCGACGGCGACGGCGCGGCGGTCGTCGGGTCCGGTGAGCGGGCGGAGCTCGACCGGCAGTGCCGAGCCGTCGGCGGCGCCCAGCGCCGGTGAGGGGTACCAGGTGTCGAGCACGGTGCCGTCGGCGGCGACCGTCGCGAGGCCGTGGCCCCACGCGAGGCGGGCAGGCGAGGAGGCGGTGTCGGTGCTGGCGGGCATGCCTCCAGCGTATCGGCGGACCCGCCCCACGCGGCATCCGTGACGTGCGATGGCGACCGGCGACGCCGCGGCGAGGCACGCCTCGGACCGGCCGACGCCCGGTCGCGGGCGCGGCGATCCGTAGACTCGTGGCATGTCGACTCCCGCCCCGGCCCAGCC
>NZ_JBFUCL010000176.1:0-7665 GCF_056405255.1 Agromyces sp. P1_H4
CGGCGTGGCCGCGGCGGTCTTGTGCGCGCCGCGTCCGGCCACGAGTCCGCGAAGCGGCGCGAACGTGTCGTTGGTCACCAGGCCGCCCCAGGCGAGACGCCAGAGCGCGTCGATGACGGGTTGCTCGTCGCTCGCGCCGACGGCCTCGACCAGCTGGCGGAAGAAGTAGCCGCCTCCCCCGCCGAGCACCGCGAGGAGCTCGGTCTCGAGCGGATCGAGCGGCGCGGCCGCCGGGGCGGGGAGCGTGAGCTCGGCCGTCTCGGCGAGGTGCAGGCTGACCCAGCCGTCGTCACCGGCCAGCGATCCCTGCCCGGCCCACACCACCTCGCCCGAGGCGGTGAGCTCGTCGAGCATGGTCGGCCGGTAGTCAGCGACTCGTGCCGGCAGCACGAACGACTCCCACGCCGACGCGGGGATGCGGGCGCCCTCGAGCTGCTCGATCACGGCCGCCAGCCCGTCGACGCCCCGGAGGCGGCCGCCCACGTGCTGCCAGTCGGGCAGGAACCGCGCATACTCGCGCGGCGCGACCGGCTCGACCTCGTTGCGAAGGGCGGCAAGCGAGCGGCGGCGGATGCGGCGCAGTACCTCGCTGTCGCACCACTCGGCGCCGGCGCCGTGCGGCAGGAACTCGCCCTCGACGACCCGGCGCTCACCCGCGAGTCTCGCCAACGTCGATGTTGCGACGACGGGCCCGATGCCGAAGCGTGCCGCGACCGCGTTGGCGGTGAACGGCCCGTGGGTGCGGGCGTACCGGCTCACGAGGTCGCCGAGGGGATCGCGCACGGGCTCGCCGAACACCTCGGGCAGTCCGGGCGGGATCGGCACCCCGAGGGCGTCGCGGAGGCGGCTCAGGTCTTCGACGACCGCGAACCAGGTCGTGCCCGCGAAGCGCACCTCGGCCACTCGTCGAGCGTCCACGAGCGTCGCCAGGGCCGCCGCGGCATCCGTCTCGTCATCGGATCGCTCGGCCACCTCGGTCGCCGTCAGCGGCCCCAGCTCGCGGAGCAGGTCGGCGACACCCTCGTCGCCGCGGGCGGCGCGATCGGGGACGAGCCGCTGCAGCATCCGCTCCGTCTCTTCGACCACCTCGGGATCGAGGAGCTCGCGCAGCTCGACCGTGCCCAGCAGCTCGGCCAGCAACGCCGGGTCGAGCGAGAGCGCGGCGGCACGGCGTTCGGCGAGCGGCGCGTCGCCCTCGTACATGAAGGCGCCGACGTAGCCGAAGAGCAGGCTCGAGGCGAACGGACTCGCCGTCTCGGTGGTGACCTCGACGAACCGCACCCGGCGCGCCGCGATGCGCTCGGTGAGGCGCGTGAGGGCCGGCAGGTCGTAGACGTCCTGGAGGCACTCGCGTACCGCCTCGAGGATGATCGGGAAGTCGGGGAAGTCGCGCGCGACCTCGAGCAGCTGCGACGCGCGCTGCCGCTGCTGCCAGAGCGGCGAACGCCGGCCCGGGTTGATGCGCGGGAGGAGGAGCGCGCGTGCCGCGCACTCGCGGAAGCGTGACGCGAACAGGGCCGAGTCGCCCACCCGCTGCGTGACGAGCTCGACGAGCTCGGCCGACTCGAAGGTGAACAGCTCGGCGCCGGGTGGCTCGTCGGACGTGTCGGGCATGCGCAGCACGATGCCGTCGTCGCTCGCCAYCGCGTTCGCGTCGACGCCGAAGCGCTCCTGCACGCGGGCGCCGGCGGCGAGCGCCCAGGGCGCGTGCACCCGCATGCCGTACGGCGAGTGCAGCACGATGCGCCAGTCGCCGAGCTCGTCGCGGAACCGCTCGACGACGAGGTTCGTGGCGTCGGGCACGACGCGGGTGGCCGCCTTCTGGTCGGCGATGAACGCGACGAGGTTGGATGCCGCGCGCTCGTCGAGTCCGGCGGTGCGCGCTCGTGCCACGCCCGCGTCGGGTGCCGCGTTCGCCAGTTCGGTGACGAAGCCGCCGATGGCCTCGCCGAGCTCCGCCGGACGCCCGATGCCGTCGCCCTTCCAGAACGGGAGGCGGCCGGGTTCACCGAACGCCGGCGCCACGAGCACGCGGTCGTGCGTGATCTCCTGGATGCGCCAGCTCGTCGCTCCGAGCGCGAACACGTCACCGACGCGGGACTCGTAGACCATCTCCTCGTCGAGCTCGCCGACGCGCCGGCCGGGCCCGGCCTCGCCGATCATGAACACGCCGAACATGCCTCGGTCGGGGATGGTGCCGCCGCTCGTGACCGCGAGCCGCTGCGCGCCGCGTCGCCCGACGATCGTGCCGGCGTCGCGGTCCCAGACGATGCGCGGACGCAGCTCGCCGAACCGGTCGGACGGGTATCGCCCGGCGAGCAGGTCGAGGGTGGCGTCGTACGCGGATCGCGGCAGCGTGGCGAACGGCGCGGCGCGGCGCACGAGGTCGAACCAGCCCTCGACGTCCCACTCGTCGACGGCGGCGGCCGCGATGGTCTGCTGCGCGAGCACGTCGAGCGGGTTCGTCGGCACCCGCATCGCCTCGATCGCGCCGGCGACCATGCGTTCGGCGACCACGGTGCAGTGCAGGAGGTCGGCCCGGTGCTTCGGGAAGACGACGCCCTTGGAGATCTCGCCGACCTGGTGCCCGGCACGCCCGATGCGCTGGAGCCCGCTCGCGACCGACGGGGGCGACTCCACCTGCATCACGAGGTCGACGGCGCCCATGTCGATGCCGAGCTCGAGGCTCGACGTCGCCACCACGCACCGCAGGCGGCCGGCCTTCAGGTCGGCCTCCACCAGCGCTCGCTCCTCCTTGCTGACCGAGCCGTGGTGGGATCTCGCGAGCACGGGCGCAGCCCCGCCGGTGATGCCCGACGCACCGACCGCCTGCGCCGGAGGGCGTCGCACCGGCAGCGGACCGTCGGCCACATCGGCGGGCCTGAAGCCATCGCCCGCCCCGACGGCCACCGGCTCCACAACCTCGACGGGCTCCAGATCGAGCGCCTCGACGGGCTCCAGCGCCGCCATCGCCTCCACCGGCTCGGCCTGCCGTTCGGCCCAGAGCTCRTTGAGGCGCGCGGTGAGCCGCTCGGCCAGGCGACGCGAGTTCGCGAACACGATCGTCGACCGATGGGCCAGCACCTCGTCGAGGATCGCCGCCTCGACGTGCGGCCACACCGACCCCGAGCCCGACTCCGTCGCGAGGTCGGACAGGTCGTCGACCGGCACGGTCACCCGGATGTCGAACCGCTTGCCGCTCGGCGGCGCCACGACGCTCACCGGGCGCGTGCCCGCCAGGAACCGCGCCACCTCCTCATGGGGACGCACCGTCGCCGACAGCCCGATGCGCTGCACGGGGCTCGCCGTGATCGCGTCGAGCCGCTCGAGGGAGAGCGCCAGGTGCGCGCCCCGCTTGGTGCCGGCGAGCGCGTGGATCTCGTCGACGATCACGGTCTCGACGCCGCGCAGGGTCTCGCGCGCCGCCGACGTGAGCATGAGGAACAGCGACTCGGGCGTGGTAATGAGGATCTCGGGCGGGTGCGCCACGAGCGAGCGCCGTTCGGCCGGCAGGGTGTCGCCCGAGCGCACGCCGACGCTCACCTCGGGCACCTCCAGTCCGTGCGCGGCCGYTGTGCGGGCGATGCCCACGAGCGGTGCACGCAGGTTGCGCTCGACGTCGACGCCGAGGGCCTTCAACGGCGAGAGGTAGAGGACCTTGGTGCCCGTCGTCTCGGCATCGGCTCCGGACGCATGCAGCCGGTCGATGGCCCAGAGGAACGCGGCGAGGGTCTTGCCCGACCCGGTGGGGGCCACGACGAGCGCGTGGTCGCCGCGCGCGATCGCCCCCCAGGCCTCGCGCTGCACGCTCGTGGGCGCGGTGAACGACTCGGTGAACCACGCCCGGGTCGCGGGCGAGAACGCATGCAACGCCTCGGCCATGCCTCCATTCAACCGGATGCCCCTGACGTCGGGCTTGGAACAGCCGTCACCGCTGCCCGGCGTGCACTGCGGCGAGTGCGCGTGCGACGGCGTCGACCGTGCGGCGCACCTGCGCGGCATCCGTCTGCCAGKTGCTCACCGAGAACCGCACGACCGCCCGGTCGTGCCACCTCGAGGTCATCGCGAGCACCTCCCCGTCGTCCCAGAGCCGTGCGCTGAGCGCTTCGGTCGCCGCGTCACTGGCGAGCGCGATGCAGACCTGCGTGAACACGACGTCGTTGAGCACCTCGACGCCCGGCATCGCCGCCACACCCTCGGCGATGCCGCTCGCGGCATCCGCCAACCGCTCGACGAGCGCAGCGACTCCCGACCGGCCGAGCGAGCGCAGCACCGCCCAGGTGGGCACGCCCCTTGCCCGCCGTGAGAGCTCGGGCACCTTCTCGTGCGGGTCGGCGCCGACCTCGGTCGCCTGCAGGTAGCTCGCCTGCATGCTGAGCGCGCCGTGCATCGGCCGGGCGTCGCGCACGATCGCGAGGCCGCAGTCGTAGGGCACGCTGAGCGTCTTGTGGGCGTCGGTCGACCACGAGTCGGCGGCCTCCATGCCGGCAGTGAGACGTCGCAGCCGCGGCGAGGCGGCCGCCCACAGGCCGAACGCCCCGTCGACGTGCACCCAGGCACCCGCCTCGTGCGCCGCCGCGATCGCCGGGCCGAAGTCGTCGAACGCGCCCGAGTGGATGTTGCCGGCCTGCAGGAGCACGATCGCCGGCCCGGAGCCCGCCGCGAGGGTCTCCCGCAGCGCGTCGACGCGGATGCGACCCTGCTCGTCGCTCGGCACGACCACCGGGCTCCCGAGCCCGAGGTACCTGCCGGCGAGGTCGACCGTGCCATGCCGCTCCTCGCCCACGATGAACCGGATCGGCGGTCCGCCCGCCATGCCGGCGGTCTCCACATCCCAGCCGGCACTGCGCAGTACCGCGTCGCGCCCGGCCGCCAGGCACGTGAACTGCGCCATCGTCGCGCCCGTCACGAACCCGACCTGGCTCCCCTCCGGAAGTCCGAGCAGGTCGACGACCCACGCCTCCGCGAGCTCCTCCACCGCGACGGCGCCCGGGGTGATGGTGCGCAGTGCGGTGTTCTGGTCCCAGGTCGACACGAGCCAGTCGGCGGCGAGCGCCACCGGCTGCGTGCCGCCGATCACCCAGCCGAAGAAGCGCGGCGAGCCGATGGCGATCATGCCCGGCTCGGYGCCCTCCGCGAGCCGCTCGATCACCTCGGTCGCGGGCTCGCCCGACTCGGGCAGCGCACGACCGAGGCGGTCCTTGATCTCTTCGAGGCCGAGCCTCGGGGGGATCGGCCGCTCCCCGACACGCGACAGCCAGTCTTGTGCATACCGATCGGCGAGATCGAGCACCGGTCCATAGGCTCGGTCGGCATGTGCTGGTCCGTCGGCATCGACGGGCTGCTCGTTCGGGTCGACCACGTGACACCTGCGATTCCGCGCGCGCGGGCGCGCCTCCTCGATTCTGCTCCGGCTGCGACATCCGGTCAACGAAGCGGATGCCGCGAGCGGGCCTCGGAGCTCAGACCGCCGTGACGGCATCGGGTCCGGCCACGATCCGCACCGTCAGCGAGTCCACGAGGGTCGCGATCGCGTCGTCGGCGGCCCAGCGCGCGGCCAGCCGCTGGAGCACGGCGTCGAGCTCGGGGCGGGTCAGGCCCGCCACGAGCGTGAGGCGCACGACGAGCTCGGGACCGGCGAGGCGGGCGTCGGGATCGCCGGGCAGCAGCTCGACGCCGAGCACCGCGAGCTCCGTCGCGATCGTGCGCTCGAAGGCGTCGCGCACCTCGACCGAGTCGAACGGCGGATGCCACGGCTGCGACTGCGCCACCGCCCAGACCGCCGGCCGGCGCAGCACGAACTCGCTCGGCGAGCCGGGGTCGAGCACCACCAGGTCGGTCCCGTCGTCGGTCGCCGCGAGCGCCACCCGCACGCCGTCGGCGGGCACCGGACGCGCACCGGGATTCCATCGCGACATCGCCTCGACCGAGGCGAACACCGGCAGCACGCGGCGCCCGTCGGGCCCCTCGACCGTGACGATCGACAGCTCCTGGCTCTTGTCGACCGCGAGGCCGTGCTCGCCGACCTCGGTCCCGCCGTCGCCGAGCTGGGCGAGCAGTGGGATCAGGAGTCGCGACCGGCCGAACTCGGCGACCACGTCGCCCTGCCCGCCGTCGCCTGAGCGGAACCGGCGGATGGCGGCGGCGAGTCGTTCGGGAGCGCGGCCGTCGTCGGCGGCGTGCGCGTTCGGCTGGAACGAGCGGCCCGCCCACGGCACGCCCGCCGAGTCGGCGGCGTTCGGCCCGGAACGCGCCGGCGCGGCATCCGCACCGCCCGGCTCGTGCCCGTGCTCGTGCCCGGGGTCAGTGCCCGGCGACATCCAGCGCCTCGGGCAGCGTGAAGGCACCCGCGTACAGCGCCTTGCCGACGATGGCGCCCTCGAGGCCGAGCGGCACGAGCTCGCGGAGCGCGGCGATGTCGTCGAGGCTCGAGATGCCGCCGGACGCGACGACCGGGCGGTGCGTGCGATCCATGATCTGGCGGAGCAGGTCGAGGTTGGGGCCCTGCAGCGTGCCGTCCTTCGTCACGTCGGTCACCACGTAGCGGGCCGCGCCCGCCTCCTCGAGGCGGTCCATCACGTGCCAGAGGTCGCCGCCGTCCTGCGTCCAGCCGCGTGCCGCGAGCGTCGTGCCGCGCACGTCGAGCCCGACAGCGACGGCTTCGCCGTACTGCGCGATGACGGATGCCGCCCACTCGGGGTTCTCCAGCGCGGCGGTGCCGAGGTTGATGCGCTTCGCGCCGATCTCGAGGGCGTGCTCGAGCGACTCGTCGTCGCGGATGCCGCCCGACAGCTCGACGTTCACGCCACGGACCTGGCGGATGACCTTCTTCAGGATCCCGGCGTTGGATCCCCGACCGAATGCCGCGTCGAGGTCGACGAGGTGGATCCACTCGGCGCCCTGGTCGGCCCAGTCGGTCGCGGCGTCGACGGGGTCGCCGTAGTTCGTCTCGGTTCCCGCCTCGCCCTTCGTGAGGCGCACGGCCTTGCCGCCCGCCACGTCGACCGCCGGAAGCAGCACCAGACGGGGGGTCTTGTTGAACTCGCTCATCACTGTCCTCGTATCAGTGGCTGTGAAGCGCCACAGCGGCACAGTCACAGCATCCTAGCGCCGCCGCGGCGAGGCCGTCGGCGGATGACGCCCCGCTCAGGCGAGCGAGCCGAGCCAGTTCCCGAGCAGCCGGATGCCGGCTTCGGCGGACTTCTCGGGATGGAACTGCGTCGCCGTCAAGGGGCCGTTCTCGACGGCGGCGAGGAACGGCGCGCCGTGTTCGGCCCAGGTGAGCCTCGGCTTCGGGAACGGCGGCATGACGTCGAGCAGCCACGCCTGTGCGGCATACGAGTGCACGAAGTAGAAGCGCTCGTGCTCGATGCCGTCGAAGAGCACGGAGCCCTCGTCGGGGCGAACGGTGTTCCAGCCCATGTGCGGCAGCACGGGCGACGGCAGCTCGGAGACGACGCCGGGCCACTCGCCGAGCCCCTCGGAGTCCACGCCTCGCTCGACGCCGCGCTCGAAGAGCACCTGCATGCCCACGCAGATGCCGAGCACCGGACGGCCACCGGCGAGCCGGCGGTCGATGATCTCGTCGCCGCGAACGGCGCGCAGTTGCTCCATCACGGCGGCGAAGGCGCCGACGCCGGGCACGAGGAGGCCGTCGGCCTCGAG
>NZ_JBFUCL010000177.1:0-7641 GCF_056405255.1 Agromyces sp. P1_H4
GAGCTCCTCGCCGAGGGCACGCGCCGTGAGGTGACGGCATGATCGTGCTCTCGCTGCAGTCGGGCACGTCGGCCGACGGCATCGACGTGGCCGTGGTCGAGGTGGCCGCCCACGATGCGGGCGAACGCCCGGCGGTGGGCATGCGGCTGCTGCACGCGGAGACGGTGGCGTGGTCGGCCGAGGGCCGCGACCGCATCCTCGCGGCTTCGGCGGGCGAGCCGCTCACCGCCGGCGCGTTCTGCGAGCTCGACACCCTCCTGGGCCAGGCCTTCGCGGATGCCGCGGCGACCGGGATGGAGGCGACCGGAGCCGTGCCCGACCTCGTCGTCTCGCACGGCCAGACGATCTTCCACTGGGTCGAGCACGGGCACGCCCGCGGCACCCTGCAGCTCGGGGAGCCCTCGTGGATCGCCGAGCGCGTGGGCGCGCCAGTACTCTCGCACCTGCGCRCCGCCGACATCGCCGCGGGCGGGGAGGGCGCCCCGCTCATGGCCGTCTTCGACGCGGCCTGGCTCGGCGCCGAAGCCGCCCGGACCGGCCGCGCGATCGCCACGGCGAACCTCGGCGGCATCGCGAACGTGCAGCTGGTGCGACCGGACGGCGACGTGCTCGCGTTCGACAGCGGCCCGGGCAACGGGCTCATCGACGCCGTGGTCGTGCGCGCGACCGAGGGCGCCCTCGGCTACGACGACGACGGTCGCCTCGCGGCCGCCGGACGGGTCGACCCCGCGCTGCTCGACGAGCTGCTGCGGCATCCCTACTTCTCCGCTCCGACGCCGAAGACCACCGGGCGCGAGACGTTCGACCTCGGCGTCGTCGACCGGGCGGTCGCGGCATCCGGAACCGGCGCGCTCCGGCTCGAGGATCTCGTCGCGACCCTCACCGAGCTGACCGCGCGCACCGTGGTCGACGCCGTCGCACTGGGGGGCGACGCGAGCCTCGACGCGGGCGCGGGCGCAGACCGGCCCGCACTGCTCCTCTGCTCGGGCGGAGGCGCGCTGAACCCCGCGCTCATGGCACGCATCACCGGCCTCGCCGCCGATCGCGGCCTCGCCGTCGAGACGAGCGACCTGCGCGGCATCGACCCGTCGTTCAAGGAATCGCTGATGTTCGCGTTCCTCGGCTTCCTGAGCTGGCACGGGGTGCCCGCGCGCCTCTCGGGCGACGCGCGGGGCGAGCCCAGGATCGCCGGCCGCCTGACGCCCGGCCCCGCCGGCCTGCACCTTCCGCCGCCGCTCACCGGCGTCGCATCCGTCAGCATCAGCAGCACCGAATCCAGGGGAACACCGTCATGAACCACACCGCCCAGCACGATGCCGTGCGGTCGGCGCAGTCCGAGCCCGCGACGCGGCCGGCGGCCGAACAGGCCGAGGCGCCGCAGGCCACGGCGACCGAGCAGCATGCCGCGCTGCGCCAGCTGCTCGGCGAGCTCGACACCGAGGGCGTCAACGACGCGCACGGCGAGTTCGACCTGCTCGCGACCGAGGCGCAGCTCGCGGCGATGCAGGAGGAGAGCGCGCAGGCGGTCGCCGCGGTGACGGATGCCGCGCCGCAGGTCGCCGCGGCCATCGACGCGATCGTCCCGCGCCTCCGCGCGGGTGGCCGCCTCGTGTACCTCGGCGCCGGCACCGCCGGACGCATGGGCGTGCTCGACGCGAGCGAGATCCCGCCCACCTTCGRCACCGATCCGGCCCTCGTCGTCGGCGTCATCGCGGGCGGCGAGGTGGCCCTGCGCTCCGCCGTCGAGGACGCCGAGGACGACGCGGCGCGCGGGGCGGCCGACTTGGACGCCATCGGGCTCACGGCCGCCGACGCCGTCGTCGGCATCTCCGCCTCGGGCCGCACGCCCTACGTCGTCGGGGCCCTCGAACACGCACGACGGCTCGGGGCACTCACCGTGGGTCTCTCGTGCAACGCCGGATCGACGATCGGCCACGTCGCCGACCTCGCGATCGAGACCGTCGTCGGCCCCGAGATCGTCGCCGGCTCGACCCGTCTCAAGGGCGGCACCGCCCAGAAGCTGGTGCTCAACGCCATCTCCACCATCGCGATGGTGCGGCTCGGCAAGGTGCACGGCAACCTCATGGTCGACGTGCAGGCCACCAACGCGAAGCTCCGCGCACGTGCGGAACGCATCGTGATGCTGGCGACGGGTACGGATGCCGCTGCGGCATCCGCTGCCCTCGAATCGGTGGGCGGTTCGGTGAAGGCCGCGATCCTCGTGACCATTACTGGGGTGACTCCCGATGACGCGATCGCGCGCCTCTCGTCGCACGATGGGGTGTTGCGAGATGCTCTGAGTGAGGTTCGCGCGACGTCCATGCCCGCGACCCGAGCAGAGGAGAACGATGGCTCGTGACGTGCTCTCCAACGTGCGCCAGGCGCTGCCGCGCCTGAGCTCGTCCGAGGCGCGCGTCGCGGAGGCGATCATCGCCGATCCCGGGATCGTCGTCGACCTGACCATCACCGACCTCGCGCAGCTCTGCGGCACCTCCCTGTCGACCGTCGCGCGGTTCTGCCAGACCCTCGGCTACAGCGGCTACCGCGAGTTCCGCATGGAGGTCGCGAGCGCGATCAGCCGCGAGGCCGCGGAGCGCGACCGGTTCGGCCTCGCGGACTCCGACATCAGCCCCGACGACGCCGCGGCCGACGTGGTCGCGAAGATCGCGTTCCACGAGGTGCTCGCGATCGAGCAGACCGTGCAGGGCCTCGACGTCGAGGTGCTCGACCGGGTCGTCGACGCGATCGCCGGTGCCAGGCACGTCGACCTCTACGGGTTCGGCGCGAGCGGGCTCACCGCCCAGGACCTGCAGCAGAAGCTCGCCCGCATCGGCATCTCGGCGTCGTGCTCGGTCGACGTGCACCTCGCCCTCGTGACGGCGGCGCTGCGGAAACCCGGTGACGTCGCGATCGGCATCTCGCACTCGGGGCTCACGAGCGAGACCATCCACGCGCTCACCGTCGCGCGGGACGCCGGCGCGATGACCGTCGCCCTCACGAACTCGCCCGACTCACCGATCACCGAAGTGGCCGACGCGGTGCTCACCACGCAGGCACGCGAATCGCCGTACCGCATGGGCGCGATGTCGAGCCGCATCGCACAGCTCGCCGTCGTGGACTTCGTGTTCGTGCGGGTCGCCCAGCGCCGGCACGAGGACGTCGCCGATCCGCTGCGCCGCACCTTCGAGGTGACCGCCAGCCACAAGGTGGCGGCGCGCAAGCGCCGCGACTGATCCGCCCTCTCGGAGCGGTTCTGCCTCTATCGGACCGGTGCCGAACGCGCGACAATCGAGTGAACGGCGGGCCGGAGTGCCGTCACCCCTCGACACCGCGCCCGTGAGCATCGAGGGCCATCATGGGCTTCCTCATCTACGACCGAGGCGAGCCGATCGAGCTCGACGACCGCGCGCTCGCGCACCTGCAGGTGGTCATCATCGACAAGCTGCGCCGCGGGGAGCACTTCTCACTGACCCTGCGAGGCGAAGGCGGCATGCTGTCGTACTGGGTGAGCCCCCGCACGGCCATCGAGTTCGTCTACCACGGCAATCGGCAGCCGGTGCTGAACCACGCGTGGCTCGAGCAACTCGCCGGCGAGGTCGGGCTCACCGGCGTGCTGACCCTGGTTCCGGAGCCGGCCTCATCTGCCGCGCTTCAGCACGACTCGACGTAGTCGACCTGCACTGTCGCGAAGTCGGCGAGCTCCTCGGCGCTGAACGGCCTGGCGCTGATCAGGCCCACTCGATCGGCCTTCGCATTGAGCAACTGCGCCGTGTCGGCCTCCAGCAGTTCGTCGCTCGGCTCGACGCGTGAGATCGAGGCGGTCTCGACCTGCCACCCGATCGTGAACTGCGCGCGGCGCACCGACCCGTCGCTCGACACGAACGGGATCTCGATGAGATCGAGCTCCTGTTTCCGCGCCAGCGCGAGCCCGTAGCGCATGACGGCGTCGGCGATCTCGGTCCCGGTCAGGTACGACCCGACGCGGCTGGTGATGAGCTTCATGGCGACCCCCCTCGGCTCGACATCGGAGCGGTTGCCGGGGTCCGGGGCACCGACCCAATTCTAAATCCGGATGCCGCGTGGCGCCAGATATCCCGTCGCCCGGATGCGCGCGGGCGAACGGTGCGCCTCAGTCGCCGAGCCGAAGCGAGCGATCCACGATCGCGGCGGCGACCTTGCTGATCCCGAGCTGGTGCGACCTCGCATACCGTCGGATGAGCTCGAACGCCTGCTCGATGGTCACGCCGTTCGTGTGGGCCACGACGCCCTTGGCCTGCTCGATCACCACCCGGCTGCTCAGCGCACCCTGCAACTGCTCGGCGAGCACGGCCGTCTCTCGCATCGAGCGCTCGTGGAGGATCCCGATCGTCGCGACATCCGCGAACGCCCGGGCTGCGATGCGGTCCTCCTCGTCGAGCGTGCCGGTTCGATCGCGGAGGAGGTTGAGCGTGCCGATCGTGTTGTCACGGAGGCGCATGGGCAGCGCGTGCACCGACTCGAACCCGAGTTCCAGGGCCCGGTC
The DNA here is from genome assembly GCF_056405255.1 of Agromyces sp. P1_H4. Lineage (NCBI taxonomy): Bacteria > Bacillati > Actinomycetota > Actinomycetes > Micrococcales > Microbacteriaceae > Agromyces > Agromyces sp. P1_H4. Next base: position 4,523 of record NZ_JBFUCL010000177.1, read on the forward strand.
GCGGAACCGGGACCACTCCACCGGACTGTCGGCGATGTCGGGCACCTCGACGACTTCGCCCGAGCGGAAGCACTCGACGCACGGCCCGGCCTCGGCGCTCAGCTGGATCACCTCGACGAGGTGGCTCGCCTCGCTGGTGGACGCCATCACGTCGAGCTCGCCATGGCCGTCGGCGAGCAGGATTGCCGCCGCGGTGGTGTCGAGGAGCTCGGCGCAGCTGTCGACGAGCAGCTGGAGCAGGTCGACCACGTCGTATCCGTCGACGAGCGTATCGGCGAGGATCGCGAACGTCTGGAGGAGTCGCGTCTCCTTCGTTCGCTGCTCGGTCATTGGCTCGCCTCGATCGCGTCGTGCTGGTTCGAGAAGCGGAGCCGGCCGTCGATGATGTCCTGTGCGACCTCCATCATCGTGCGCTCGGTGGCGAACGCATGCCCCTGGATGACGAGTCGCGCATCGTCGGGTGAGAGGTCGAGCTGGGCGAGGACCATGCCGGTGGCCTGGTGCACGATGCGTCGGGAGAAGGCGTTGCCCTTGTCGTCGAGGTCGCGCCCGACCTCGACGAGCGCCTGGCGCAGCACATGGCGGCCGACGACCCCCGCCATCGCATCGGCTTGTCGGATCTGGGTGCGGTTCAACTCCACCGGCCGCAGCGAATAGAGGTCGACCGCGCCGATGCGCAGCGGGCCGACCGCGAGCGGGAAGGCGAAGATCGAGCGCAGTCCGTCGTCACGGGCCGCCGCGGTGAACGCCGGCCAGCGCGGGGGCGCCCTGTGCAGATCGGGCTCGAGCACGGGCGAGCCGGAGCGCACGGCATCCCAGCACGGGCCCTCACCCAGGTCGAACTGCAGTTCGTCGAGGCGGGCGGCGATCTCGTCGCTGGCGGACAGCGTCTCGCTGCCGAGCACGTTGCCCACCGTCGAGACGGCGGCCCCACTCACCGGGAAGAGGTCGAGGAACGGTCGGCAGAACTCGGCGGGAGAACCGGAGGACCGGTCCAGTGCCTCCAATGCCGCACCGAACGAGCTCGTCATCACGCCACCGCCTCCTGCCTTCGACGCTACTGGCCCCCGTGAGGATGTGAAAGCCCTTGCTGCCACTCGTCTGCACTGCGCGTGTGCGCCCGGCGATGTCGGCGGCGCGGCGTACCGTTGGCGCCATGAGGAACCAGCTGCAGACCAGCGTCGCGCACGATGTGCTCGACGAGCCGTGCCCGCGCTGCGGGTCGACCACGGTTCGCGTGGTCGTCACATCGTCCTTCCACACGGTCGTCGAGATCGAGTCGACGGATGCCGCAGCCGACGCGTTCGCCCACGAAGACCCGCTGTTCGACTGCCGCGAGTGCGGCTTCGAGTGGGGCGAGCTCGTCCGCGACCTCATGAGCTGAGGCGCGAACTTCGCGCGTCTCGGGCGCGCCGTCCCGGGCGCCCGTACCGCTGTGGATAACGACCCGCTCGCACCGACTGCTCGCTTAGGCTCGACGCCATGCCCGAGTCACCCGCCCCCCTCCGCGTGCGGCTTCGCGCGGGCGCGCTGGCCGCGATCGCGGGGGCGGTGCTGCTTCCCCTGAGCGGATGCAGCGGCGCCCCGACCCCCACCGCCGCGCCCACGTCCTCGCCCACCTCGGACCCGGTCTTCGCGACCGACGAGGAGGCGCTGGCCGCCGCCGAGGCCGCGTACGAGAAGTTTGAATTGGTCTCTCAAACCATCGCCAGCCAATCCGGGGCAGATGCAGATCGAATTGCCGATGTCGCCACGTCGGACTATGTCCCTGGTCTACTAGAGGAATTCGCACAATACGCAGAGCTGGGTATTCGCGTCGAAGGCAGGGCAACTCTCGATCATTTCTCGCTCGTACAGCAGGATGTTCACGAATCAGGGACCCGAGTAACGATCTACGTGTGCCGTGACGTGAGCGACGTCGTGGTTCGCGACGCAAATGGCGCCGACGTCACTCCAGCTGAGCGAGATGATCGAACGCCGCTCGTTGCTTCCCTTGTTGGTACCAATCCCGCCGATCTGGCAGTAGACACGGTTGAGCTGTGGTCCGGCAAAGACTTCTGCTGACCGCGGGGGTCGTAGGGGGCCTTGTACTGGCCGTCGTCCTTGGAGCAGTTCCGGCCTATGCGTGCAGTCCCGCGGTGGGGTACATCGGATGCAAGCCTGACGTAAACGACAGCCTTGACGGACAGAAAGCGATCTTGGAAGGGCTGCTGGACACGCCACCGGTCAATGAAGGGCCGTCGGACGCGCCAAGCGAGACGGATTCCGATGCAGCGCAGGAAGGCGGCGACGTCGACGCACCCGCACCTCCGGTCCCACCCGAGAACTGCAGCCCGTCCAACATCGCGCTGTGCGCGGTCGACCCGACCGTCCCGGAGGACCCGGCGGCGGCGCCCGTCGTGGTGACCCTGCGCGACATCGCGTCGTTCCGGCCCGCTGCGCCCGGCAACGGCATGGAGCCCGCCGGGTGGGCCGTCGAGGGCCTTCCGGCGAACTTCGTGGCCGCGGCATCCGTGCAGGTCGTGTCAGGGACGTTGCTCGGGCAACCGGCCGACGTGCGGTTCACGCCGATCGGGTACCGGTGGAGCCACAGCGACGGTGCCGTCGTCGACAGCGCGACCCCGGGCGCGACCTGGGCGGCGCTCGGTCAGGCCGAGTTCACCGAGACGGCGACGAGCCACGTCTATGCGACGGCCGGCGAGTACACGGTCGACGTCGCAGCGACCCTGCGCGCGGAGTACCGGTTCGCCGGCTCACCGTGGCGCGCCATCGCCGGCACGCTCGCCGTGGCGGGCGCACCGCAGCGCGTGCTCGTCGGCGAGTTCGACACGGTGCTGACGCGGGGCGACTGCAACGCCCATCCCGACGCGCCCGGTTGCTGACTACAGTGCGGCGGCCGACGGCTCGCCGTTGCGGTGCCGGTCGGCGACGATCGACGCATCGAGCAGTCGCCGCACCCCTGCCATGCCGTCGGCCTCGAAGGCGGCCCGCTGCCGCATCGCGCCGGTGCCGTCGCGCAGGAGCTGCTCCACCGACGCGCGCACCACGTCGAGATCGCCGGTCTCGGTCAGCTGCGGCTCCAGCAGGCGCACGAACCCGCGCAGCGCGTCCGCCGCGGG
>NZ_JBFUCL010000178.1:0-7613 GCF_056405255.1 Agromyces sp. P1_H4
CGTCCGCGCCGTTCCCGAGGGCACTGAGGCGCGCGGCTTCGTGCTCTACGTCGGCATCGACGAGGCGAAGGCCATCGCCGACGGCACGACGCTGCACCGCATCGTCGAGGCGCTCCGCACCCTCACGGCCGAGGTCGCCCCGTCGGCCGAGACCTACGCGGCCGTCGCCCTGGCCCCCGAGGGCTCGGGCGGACGCGACGTCGACGTCGTCCGCCTCGCCCTCCAGGACCCGGCCGCGCTCGCCAAGCAGCGCGAGGGCCAGGGCACGCGCGACGACGCCGACCGCCACCCGAACGGCGTCATCATCGACATCTCGCGCAAGCGCGTGCTGCTCGACGGCGAGGCCGCCGGCCTCACCTACAAGGAGTTCGAGCTCCTGCAGTACCTCGTGCTCCGTGAGGGCCGCACGATCGACCGGCACGAGCTCATCGACAGCCTGTGGGACGCCGACGACGAGGCACCGAGCGAGCGCACCATCGACGTGCACGTGCGGCGGCTGCGCTCGAAGCTCGCGCACTACCAGGACATCGTGCGCACGGTGCGCGGCGTGGGGTACCGGTTCGACCGCCACGCCGACGTGTCGATCCGCCAGGCCTCGACGCCGTCGCCCGACCTGTACTGATTTCCGAAAATCACAGAACGATAACTAGCGCCCGTTATCGATCCGTTATATATTCATTACGCATCCACTGTTTGCTGTGGCGGTGGATGCGGAATGTGATTGCAGGACACTCTTGGTGCAAGGGCGAGGGTCGGTCGTCAGCCTCTACGACCGGCCCTCACCCGTTCCCGCCCCGGTTTCCCTATCCTTGGATGAGTCCCGGGTCGGAAGGCCCGGCGTCGACACGTCGAGGGGAGACCAAGGTGGCGGAACGCGCGATCACGGTGGCCGCATGGGAGTCGCTCTTCCGCGCCCAGGTCACGATCATGCGGGCACTCGCCGCCGAGTTCCCGAGCGACGTCATCTCGCTCAACGAGTACGACGTGCTCTTCAACATCACGCGGGCACCCGGACGCCGCCTGCGGCTGAAGGACCTCAACCGCTCCGTGCTCATCACCCAGCCGAGCGTCAGCCGCCTCGTCGACCGTCTCGCCTCCCGCGGACTCGTGACGAAGATGCACGACCCCGACGACGGTCGCGGCACCATCGTCGGCATCACCGAGGAGGGCTTCGCCCTCTTCCGCCGCGTCGCATTCCGGCACATGGACACCATCGACCGCCACGTCGGCTCGGCCCTCGACGAAGCCGAGCTCCGCGAGCTCATCGCGCTGTGCGACCGGCTCCGGGAGTCGGTCGGGGAACGGCCCGCCTCCCAGCTCGACGCCGACGCGGCATCCGGCAGCTGAAGCGCGCCCGTCAACCCGTCGCCCCGTCCCGCGGTCGGGTGTAGACCGGAGCGATGGGATCCTCCGCCACGCGCACCGTCCTGTTCGACGTCGACGGCACGCTCGTCGACTCGAACCTGCTGCACGTCGACGCCTGGCAACGGGCGTTCGCGCGGTGCGGCGTCGAGGTCGACAGCTGGCGCATCCACCGCGCGATCGGACAGGACTCGGCGCTGCTCGTCGAGTCGCTCGCGGGTGAGCGCGATTCCGCGTGGGTCGACGAGCTGAAGCGCCTGCACGCCGAGTACTACGGCGAGCTCGCGCCGCGGCTCCGCAGGTTCGACGGTGTTCGGCAGCTCCTCACGGCGCTCGACGGCCGCGGCATCCGGGTCGTGCTCGCGACGTCGGCACCACAGAACGAGCTGCGACTGCTGCGTGAGGCGATCGACGCGGATGCCGCCATCCACGCCGCGACCTCGGCCGACGACGTCGACATGGCCAAGCCCGCACYGACCCTCATCGAGGTGGCGCTCGAGCGAGCGGGAGCGGAAGCGCCCGAGGCCCTGTTCGTCGGCGACTCCACCTGGGACATGATCGCCGCGGGGCGCGCCGGCGTCACGGCCTACGGCCTGCGCTCGGGCGGCATCTCCGACGGGGAGCTCCGAGCGGCGGGTGCGCAGCGGGTGTTCGACGACCCCGCCGACCTGCTCATGCACCTCGAGGCGCTGGTCGACGGGCCGCGCCCGGCCTGACCGGCCCCGGCGCAGCCCGCGCTACGACGACACGGCTGCGACCGCAACCCCATCGACGCGCGAACGCAGATGTGCGAGGTTCGAGCCATGAACCATCTCACCCACGAGGTTCAGGTCCGGCTCGGCATCGAGATCGAAGACGAGTCCGTCCTGCTCGGCAACATGCCCGACCCTGCCGACGCCGAGGACATCGAACGTGCGATCGTCTGGACGTTGACGACCGCGCTGGACACCCGCGCGGTGCGCGACGTGCTCTCGTCCTACGGGCTCGCCATCCGTCGCGGCGAGGTGCGTGCCTTCGCCCCGTCGGTCGCGACCGTCATGCCCGGATCCGGACTGGACCACACCGTCGCGCAGGCGGCCGACCCGCTCTTGATGTGAAGGCTCGTCAGAGCCAGTGGCGTCGCTTGAACATCAGGTAGATCACGACATCGACCACGACGATCGCGCCGGCGACGACCAGCCATCCGTACTGCCACTGCACGAGCGGCAGGTTCTTGAAGTTCATGCCGTAGAGGCCCGCGATGAGCGTCGGCAACGCGAGCAGGGCCGCGAATGCCGAGATGGTCCGCATGTCCTGGTTCTGTCGCGCGGCCACGTTGTTCTCGTGACTGGAGAGGATCGCGTCCAGCGCTCGGCTCTGGTTGTTGATCAGTGCCGCCGTCCCGGCCGCATCGTCGAGCAGGTCGTGCAGGTAGGGGACGATCTCGTCGTTTCCCACCGTGAGGGCCTCGAGGTGCTGCGTGCTCTCGCGAAGGGCCGCAGCGATGCTGGAGACGGCGCGATCGATTCGGCCGATGTCCTTGCGGATCTCGTAGATGCGACGGTGATCCTCGGTGGTGGCTTCGCTGAAGACCTGCTCCTCGAGCGACTCGAGGTCGGACTCGACGTCGGCGGCCGCCTTCGCGTACCCGTCGACGACCTCGGCCATGATGGTGTAGGCCGCCGGCATCGCCGCGTTCCGGAGGTTCTCAGGCGCGTCGTTCAGCAGCTCGGGCAGGTCGGTCAGCTCGCCGCCCTCGCCTCGCTGCACCGTGAGCAGCCAGCCGTCGCCGATGTAGAGGTACGTCTGCCCGAGGACGAGGTCGCCCGAGTCGCCGCGCGGGAGGATGCTCCACAGCAGGATGAAGAGGTGCTCGGCGAACTTCTGCACCTTGGGCTGTTGTCGCCCCGACACCACGTCGGCGGCCGCGATCGGATGGATGCCGAGGGTCTCGCGTGCCCTGTCGACGGTCTCCTCCTCGGGATCGACGAGGTGCAGCCACACGAACCCGTGATGCCGCTTCGCCTTCGCGACCAGGCGCGGCACTCGTGTAGGCCGTCGACCGCGGTGGCGTCGATGGCCGAATCGACGACGAAGATGCTCGCCGACTCGACACGTTCGGTTTCGATCCTCGCCGCATCGGGCTGCGGCGGACGGGGAGACGCCATGCCTGATCGTATGGCGCTCCCCGCGCGTCCGTTCGAGACCGCACGACCCTTGCCCGTGCCGTCGGTTCGTGGTAGTCACCGCCCTCGCCGCTCGAACGGAAAGGGCGGAGACTACTCCCATGAGCACCAACACCCCCACCGCCGCGTTGTCACGAGCCGGCGTCAGCATCTGGCTGGACGACCTGTCCAGGAAGCGGATCACCACCGGTGAGCTCGAGCGGCTCATCGGCGAACGCGATGTCGTCGGCGTGACGACGAACCCGACCATCTTCGCCACGGCCTTCGCCGACGGAGAGTCGTACACCGATGCCATCCACGCCCTTGCCGCCGAGGGGGCCGACGTGGAGCGCGCGATCTTCGAGATCACGACCCATGACGTGCGCGACGCCGCGGATCACCTGCGAGCGGTGTACGACCGCACTGACGGCTACGACGGCCGCGTGTCCATCGAAGTCCAGCCGGGGGTCGCGCACGACACCGACGCGACGGTCGGCGAGGCGCATGCGTTGTGGGAGAAGGTGGATCGTCCGAACGTGATGATCAAGATCCCGGCGACGGTSGAGGGGCTCGGGGCGATCACCGCGGCGATCGGCGCGGGGATCAGCGTGAACGTGACGCTGATCTTCAGCCTGGACCGGTACCGGCAGGTCATCGACGCGTACCTCACCGGCCTGGAGCAGGCGAAGGCCGCGGGCATCGACCTGGCCACGATCCACTCGGTCGCGTCGTTCTTCGTGTCCCGSGTCGACACCGAGATCGACAMGCGACTCGCGCAGATCGGCACCGACGAGGCCCTGGGCCTGAAGAGCAAGGCGGGCATCGCGAACGCCCGGCTCGCGTACCAGCTGTACGAGGAGGTGTTCGGCGGCGAGCGGGCSACCGCGCTCCTTGAGGCCGGCGCGAACCGGCAGCGTCCGCTGTGGGCGTCGACCGGGGTCAAGGACCCGGCGCTGCCCGACACCCTCTACGTCACCGAGCTCGTCGCGCCCGGCGTGGTGAACACCATGCCCGAGAAGACCCTCGAGGCGACCTTCGACCACGGCGAGATCGTCGGCGACACCGTGACCGGCGCGTACGCCGACGCCGGCGCCGTGCTCGACGCGCTCGCCCGGGTCGGCGTCGACTACGACGACGTCACCGCGGTCCTCGAACGCGAAGGCGTCGAGAARTTCATCGTCTCCTGGMACGAACTSCTCGACACCGTCCGCGGCGCACTGGAGGCAGCCCGATAGCGGTTGCCGGGCCGACGTCCGCGCACTCCCGGTCCGCCGGGACGGTGGGGTGGGAACCCTACCTCCCACCCCACCGCGGTCTCCAGGGGAGACCTCTCCCACCGAGCGACCCGAACTGAGCTCGGCGAGCAGGATCCCGAGCAAACATCTGTCGACGGTCGCAGGTCGTCATGGCATGACGGAACTGTCGGGTATCGGGCCGACTCGGGCTCCCTCGAATCTAATCGCGCGTGGCGAATCCCACAGGGCCCCGAATGAGGGTCAAAACGACCCGGGAGCCGAGGACGGGGCAGTGCCGGCCGTCGCCGGCTCAGCGGTCACGCGGGCCAGTCGACGGACGCCTCGTACCCGGGATGCTCGCGCAGGTAGGCCGCGATGAACGGGCAGCGCGGCACGATGCGGTCGCCGCGCGCGACGGCGTCGTCGAGCACGAACTTCGCGAGGCGGCTGCCGAGGCCCTGGCCCTCGTGGTCGGGTTCCACGACGGTGTGCGTGAAGACGATGCGCCCGGGGGTGGCACGATACTGCGCGAAGCCCACGCGCTCGCCGTCCAGGGTGAGATCGTAGCGCTCCGCCGCATCGTTGCGCTCGATCTTGACGGTGTCGTGCATGAGTTCCTCCATCGCGAGACCGGGCCATCGCCGGATGCCCCGTGCGACCCGCCCGCTCATCACAACGCGCTCACCGCCCCACCGCATTCCTGCGCCGGCCGGAGACGGCGCACCGACGAGGTCGGGTGACGGAATCCCGGCGTGCTCCAGCGTCCGGTCGCGCCGCTCGGGTCGTCGAGGAGCCGGCCGGGAAGCCGGCGGCCTCGGAACCGGGCGCGACGCGGGACCCGCGGCGGCACCCGGGTGGGCGACGGTCGCGATCCGGCGGTGCCCGCGGTGAGCGGGCACGTGCGAGCCGCCCGGACGCCGTGCGGCGAGATGCGGAGCCGCCGCGGCATCCGTCACCACCGGGCTCGCGTGCGTGATCGCGACGAGGGCGATGAGCCACGCGAAGACGAGCGTGAATGCGACGATCTCGAACACGGTGAGGTTGAAGACGCCGAGCCGGTCGTAGGCCACCATCGCCGCGACCTCGACGACGATGGACGCGTAGGACGCGACGACGAGCGTGCGCGGAAGGCGTCGCGCCCAGAGCTGCACGCCCATCGCCAGCACGGCGAACGACACGGCCGCGCCGAGGGCGGCGGCGTTGTGGATGGTGCTGTCGCCGTCGATCGGGAAGAGGCCGACGCCCATGAGGCTGACCCCGATGAGCACGATGAGCACGCGCATGGTCGTGAGTCCGCCGCGCCGCACGCCGAAGCGCACGTCGGCGACCGCGCGGGTCAGTCCCCCGGACATCGCCGCCATGCCGGCGCCGGACACCACGATCGCGATGTTGAAGCATGCAGCCGCGACATCGTCCGACGTGCCGAGGGTGCTGAAGTTGTGGGTCCACCACGCGCCCGTCGGGGTGAGGCTCATGCTGGCCAGGCTGCCGGCCGCGAGCAGCATGGCGATGAGGTTGAACGTGCGGTAGGCCTCGTGCTCGATGGCGATGCGATGCAGCCTGGCCGTTCCGAGGCACAGCACGACGCCCAGGCTGATGGCGGCCACGGTGTGCCCGCCCGGCACCACGTCGAACGCGGCGCCGGTGAAGTGCACGCCGAGCATCGCGATCGCTCCCCACGTCAGCCCGTTGGCGCGGGCGCGGGCGTCGGCGCCGAGCCCCGGGAGCCCGAACCGCTCGAGCATGGCGATGCCCGTTTGCGACGCGGAGACCACGACGAGCGACACCCCGACGCCGATGCCGGCCGCGATCGCCGGCGCCGCCCAGACGAGGTCACCGGTGTGGAGCTCGGGGATCAACCCGAGGTGGCCGCCGTGCGAGTGGCTGCCCGTGAAGATGGACGTCAGCTCGTGGAACACCACCAGGGTGATCGCCGCTCCGATCAGCAGCGCGTACCCCCGACGCATGAGGCTGGCGACTCGCCCGACGTCGTGGCGTCCCTCCCGATTCGACGAGACCACGGTCCCCCCGTTTCGCGCACCCCGCATATCCCGACTTCCATCACCGGAATCAGATCTGAGCCGAGCATAGCCGGGACGCAAAGCATCGAGCATGACTGCGTCGGGCCGCACGCGCCGATGTTCGGMGGATTCTCAGCATCACATCTGCACGGCGCCGAAAATACCCCCCGACCGGGGGTCAAAGCCGCAGGAAGTGCCGAATGCGCGACAACTCGCGCCGGAACGACAGAAGCGGCCCGCTTTCGCGAACCGCTTCTCTACTGTCTCAACCAGTGTGCGCCCGGAGGGATTCGAACCCCCAACCTTCTGATCCGTAGTCAGATGCTCTATCCGTTGAGCTACGGGCGCGTTGGTTGTCACCTTCGCTTCCGCGCGATCAGGCAACCACGCAACTCTAACGTACGAGGTGCGATCATGCCAATCGAGCGGCGGTGCCGTCAGCCGTCCGCGTGCTCGGGCCGAAGGGCGTCGAGCGCGAGGAGTTGGCGGCGGTTCGCGACCTGTCGGTACGACGTCTCGATGACCTCCGCGAGCAGGTCCCAATCGGTGTCGGGGTCGTCGAGCGCGACCGCGAGCCAGCGGTTCCGGTCGTAGTACGGTGCCCCGAAGAACCGGCCGTCCTGCACGAGCGCGAGGTGCTCCTCGGGGTCGGTCTTCACGATGATCGAGAAGGGGTTGTCGGCGGTCGCGGCCACGTGCACGAAGATCGGCTTCGCCGCCCGGAACGTCGGCCGGCCCCACGCCTCGACCTCGACGGCCTCGGGCAGCGCGATGCAGATGCGGCGCACCCGTTCGATGAGCGGATGCGCCGGGTCGACGACGCGCGGATGCTCCACGCGAGTCAGCCTACG
>NZ_JBFUCL010000179.1:0-7612 GCF_056405255.1 Agromyces sp. P1_H4
CCTCGGGATCGACCTCGTTCTTCACCGACTGGAAGCTGCCGATCACCACGGCCGACTCGTCCCACTCCCAGAACCGCAGCGTGGGCTTGCGGCGCCCCTCGCCGACCCGGGTGGCGAGCACCTCGTCGAGGGCGAGGTGGAGGCGCGGCGGCACGGCCTCGTCGTGCACGATCTCCCACTCGTAGTTCGACCAGGTCGTGGCATCCGTCAGTGCCCGTCGCACCGCCACGGCGATCGCCTCGGCCGAGAACCCGAGCATGACCGCGCCGTCGCGAAGGCCGGCCGTGACGGCCGCGGCGATCTGCTTGGCGTCGGATGCCGCGGGCAGGCCGTCGAGCGCCGCGTCGATGTCGGCCAGCGCCTCGTCGGGCTCGAGGAAGAAGTCGCCCGCGACCCGCGGACCGCGGATGACGCCGTCGACCACGTCGAAGTCGACGACCACGAGCTTGCCACCGGGAACCTTGTACTCACCGTGCATGGGCTCCAGCCTAGGGTCGGGCGCCACCGCCTACGATCGGAACAGGGAATCGGGGGTGCTCGGATGACGACGTTCTTCCTCGCGCGGCATGGCGAGACGGTCTGGCACGCGGAGCATCGGTACGCCGGCAATTCGAACGTCGGGCTCACGCAACGCGGTCTCGGACAGGCCGCCGCACTCGGCGCCTGGGCCGCCGAGGCGCAGCTCGACGCGATCGTGGCCTCGCCGCTCGACCGTGCCCGTCGGTCGGCCGCGCCCGCGGTGGAGACGACCGGCCTCGAGCTCCGCATCGACGAGCGCCTCGTCGAGATCGACTTCGGGGCGGCCGAAGGGCTCACTCCCGACGAGATCGCCGAGCGGTTCCCCGACGAGTGGAAGGCCTTCATGGAGGCGCCGGCGAGCAACCCGCTGCCCGACGGCGAACGTGGTCGTGACGGCATCGCGCGGGCCCTCCCCGTGCTCGACGACCTGGTGGCGGAGTTCCCCGACGGGCGGGTGCTCATCGTCGGTCACGCGACGCTGATCCGCCTGCTGTTCTCCGAGCTGGCGGGCATGGACCCCGACGGATATCGCGACCTGCTCCCCGTGCTCGGCAACTGCCACCTGACGACGATCGAGTACCCGTGGGCGACCGAGTCGCGCGCGATGCATCACCCGCGCATCCGCCTGCTCGGGTTCGACGTGCCGCCGTGGCGGGCGATCTGACTCCCGCTAGGGCGTGACCGCCGGCACCGCGTTGGCGATCAGCTCGTCGGCCATCTCGGGGAACCACTGCCCGGCAGCCGGGTCGAGCATGCCGCGCTCGGGATCCTCGGGACCGGGAGTGCCGCGGAGGCACTGCCCGTCGGACTCGCCGGGCACCTTCACCCACAGGTAGGCGTCGATGAGCTCGTCGCCCGTGTCGGCGGTGGGGCGCACGCCGAGGCCGCGGTCGGGCGGGTTGCACCACACCTGCGGGTCGGGGTAGACGGCCGTGGGCGTCCAGGGTCCGACGCCGTTGCGGCTGGTGTCCACGACGAAGTGCGCCTGCGTCGCCGGATCGCGAGTGACGCCCGTGTCGGCGTACGCCTGGTCGTACGCGGCATCCGTCAGCCCCCACGTCGAGAAGTCACCGGGGTTCGCGGGGAAGTACTGGCTCGCGCACCACTCGGGCTGCCACCACGAGTTCACCGACAGGTTGATGCAGTCCGAGATCCACGTGCCGAACTTCTGCTGGCGCTCGGTCGTCTCGTAGTTCGAGACGTTGAGGAAGAACCCGTCGGCGCGTTCGACGCCCGCCTTGATGAGCCGGTCGCTGATGTCGCCGACCCCGAGCCACGCGGAGTGCGTGCCGTCGAGGTAGACGGCGGTGTTCGGCAGCGCGGCGAAGGCGTCGACGGCGTGGTTCAGCATCGCGAAGCGGTCGGATGCCGCGGTGGCCGCGTCTGCCTCGGGAGGCTGGCACCACTCCTGCTGGCCGTTGACCGTCGTGTACCAGGGAATGATGCCGAGGCCGTCGGGCTCGAGGATGACCACGGCGTCCTTGTTGCCGATGCCCTTGGCGAAGCCGTCGATCCATGCGGTGTACTCGGCCGCAGAGGTGGCGCCTCCCGCCGAGTACTGGGCGCAGTCGCGGAACGGCAGGTTGTAGGCCACGAGCACGGGTACCTGCTTCGCGGCGTGGGCCGCGGCGACGACGCGCTTCACGTCGCGCTTGGCCTCGCTGGGCGTGCCGCCGTTGATCCAGGTCGCGCTCGGGAACGAGCCGAGCAGGAGCGCGTCGGCGCGGGCGTCGCCGCTGAGCGAGGCGGCGGCCTCGAGCGTGGTGCTCGAGGGGTTGGTCCAGAGCTCGGCGTCGGGCGAGAGCACGTCGTTCGCGGCCTGCGCGGGTGTCGCGGCCAGCAGGGCAAGGGTGAGGGCGGCGGCAGCGCCGAGCGCCGTTCGTCTCGCGAGGGATGGAAGCTGCATCGGTTCCTCCGGTGGTCGGCGTCGACCGTGATCGACGGCGGTGTCGAGGGTGAGAGCGCTCTCACGAGCGACCCGAGTACCAGACTCGTCCTCCGCGCCGCCGGTGTCAAGGGGTCGCCCGGCTCGCGCCCAACCGAAGCGAGCGGATGCCGCGTGCGCGCCCTCAGTCGACGGCGAACCGCTCGTCGAGCCAGCGGATGAGGTCGGCGCGAACCTCCTCGCGGTTCGTCTCGTTGAAGACCTCGTGCCGGGCGCCCTCGTACACGATGAGCGTCGCGTCGACGAGATGCGCGCGTCGGAGGTAGTCCTTCAACAGGGCCCGCGCGCTCCGTTCCCCCGCCACCGGGTCGTCCGACCCGATGAGGATGAGCAACGGCAACTCGGGCGGGATGCGCTTCGACGGCCGGGTGATGAGCGAGAACGACTGCGGCCAGCCGAACAGCTGCTGGAGGGTCCGATCCGTGGTGTGCGGATCCGCCACCCACGCCTCGGCTACGGCCGGGTCGCGGCTGAGCCACTCGACGTTGGTGCCGCCGGGGCGCGCGAAGCGCTTGTTGAGGTTCCCGATGTTCGTGTAGCCGAGCTGCAGCCACGCCGTACCGGTGAGGACCACTGCGTCATAGCGGTCGGGATTCCGGTTGACGACGTGCTGCGTCATGAACGAGCCCCAGGAGTGCCCGAGGATGACCAGCGGAAGGTCGGGTCCCTCGGCTTCGCGGATGACCTCGCCGAAGCGCTCGACGCCGGCGATCGCCGCGCGCATGCCGCCCGGTCCGGGCCGGCCGAGCCTGGCGAGGTCGCCGCCGTGCTGGTCGACGCCGGTGCGCCCGTGTCCGCGATGGTCGTCGGCCCACACGGAGTAGCCGGCGGCGTTCAGGGCTTCGATGAGCTCGCGGTAGCGGCCGATGTGCTCGCCGATTCCGTGCGCGAGCTGCACCACCGCCGTCGGCTCGGGCACCCGCCAGTTCTCGTAGTGGATGCGGATCCCGTGCGCGTCGGTGAACGTGGGCATGCGGCCATTGTGGCAGTCGCGCAGTCGCCGACCGCCCTCACCGGTGACATCTCCCGCGCCGGCGACGCGACGGCACGACGGACGGCGTGGGGGCGCCCGACGGACGACACGCCGACCCCACGCGAAAACGTCATCGAAATCCGCTGAATCCCTTGACCGGGGTGAAACAGAACTGATCTTATATGAGCGTTCCTGCGCCCTACAAATCACTATCAATCATTCTGGTGAAAGCGAGCAACGATGATCCTCCACCGAACACCACCTCCCGGAGGGCGCCGCAGAACGGCGCTCGCCGGTGTCTGCGCCCTCGTCGGGGCCGGCCTCCTCGCGACGGCCGGCGTCTCCCCGGCCCTCGCTGCGACGCAGATGGCGACGGATGCCGCGACGAGCGCCAACGCCACGGGCAGCGTCGCCGCCGCGGCATCCGGAACCGCCTCAGCCGCGGCGACGGCGCCGGCCACGACACCGATCGCGCCCAAGGCCGTCACCCCCGAGGTGCCGGTGGACCCCGCGGGCACGCCCCTCGGCGCCGTGTCGGCGGTCGAGCAGGACGGCGCGAGCGTCACCCTCACGGCCGAGCACGGCGCGATGCGCATCACGTTCCTCGACGACCGCACGTTCCGCCTCGAGGCGGACCCGAGCGGGAGCTTCACCGACCCGGCGAACACCCCGCAGGGCGACCCGGCCCGCACCGCCGACATCGTCGTCGGCGACGACAGCTTCGACGGCGCCGACGTGACGGTCACCGGATCCGAGACCGACGGTGGCCCGATCACCATCGCCACCGCCGATGTCACGGTGTCGATCGACCGGGCCACGGGGCAGTCCTCGGCAGCCCGCGCCGACGGCACGGTCATCTGGTCGGAGTCCGCGCCGATCACCTTCGGCGCCGCGTCGGCGACGCAGCACCTGGCGACGGTCGACGGCGAGCAGTTCATCGGCGGCGGCATGCAGAACGGCCGGTCGGTCCACACGGGCGCAACGATCAACATCGCGCGCAACTTCGACTGGGACGACGACGGCTACCCGAACGCGGTGCCGTACTACATGTCGTCCAACGGCTACGGCGTGCTCCGCAACACCTTCGCGCGCGGCACCTACGACTTCGCGGCGCACACCACGACGCACGAGGAGCGCCGCTTCGACGCGTACTACTTCGTGGGCGACTACAAGGCGTCGCTCGAGTCGTACACGCAGCTCACCGGCCGCCCCCTGCTGCCGCCGGTGTACGCCCTCGAGTACGGCGACGCCGACTGCTACAACCGCTCGAACCCCGGCTACAGCTCGTCGGGCTACGGTGATCCGCAGAACACGAAGCAGCGCACCCCGCAGGCCCTGAACATCGCGAAGCAGTTCGTCGAGCAGGACATGCCGGCGGGCTGGATGCTCGTGAACGACGGCTACGGATGCGAGTACCAGCAGCTGCCCGAGACGGTCGACTCGATCGAGGACCAGGCCGATCTCAAGGTCGGCCTCTGGACCCAGCGCTCGCTCACCAACCAGGAGTTCGAGGTCGGCGAAGCCGGCGTCCGCCTGCGCAAGCTCGACGTCGCCTGGGTCGGCTCGGGCTACCGCCAGGCGCTGACCGGTTGCGAGGCCGCCCATGACGGCATCGAGCAGTACTCCGACGCGCGCGGCACCGCCCTCATGGTCGAGGGCTGGGCCGGCGCCCAGCGCTGCGGCATGCAGTGGACGGGCGACCACAGCGGCAACCTCGACGCGGTGCGCTGGCAGGTCTCGGCGCTCACCGGCGCCGGCAACTCGGGTCTGGCCTTCACGACCGGTGACGTCGACGGCATCTTCGGCGGCTCGGCCGAGAGCTACGTGCGCGACCTGCAGTGGAAGGCGTTCGCGCCCGCGCTCTACTCGATGAGCGGCTGGGCCCAGACCGACAAGCGTCCGTGGATGTACGGCGACGAGGCGACCGCGATCAACCGCGAGTACCTCCAGCTCCGACAGGGGCTGATGCCCTACATCTACTCGCTCGCCGAGGAGTCCCACCGCACGGGCGTGCCCATGATGCGGTCGGTCGCGCTCGAGTACCCGAGCGACCCCGGCGCCTACAGCGTGGAGGCGAACAACGAGTTCCTGCTCGGCGACGACTACCTCGTCGCGCCCGTCTTCTCCGACACCGACGTGCGCAACGGCATCTACCTGCCCGCGGGCGACCAGTGGGTCGACTACTGGACGGGAGCGCTCCACGAGGGAGGCACGGTGCTCAACGGGCACCCGGCGCCGCTCGACCGGTTGCCCATCTTCGTGCGCGCCGGTGCGGTGATCCCGCAGGGCGTGGTCGAACGCAACGCGTCGCTCGTGCCCGAGGACGCGCCCATCACGCTCGTGACCTACCCGCAAGGCGAGTCGGAGTTCTCGCTCTACGAGGACGACGAGGTGACCCGCGCCTACGCCGACGGCGAGTCGAGCAGGCAGCGGTTCGCGGTCGACGCGCCGAAGGCGGGCAAGACCGGCACCGTGAAGATCGAGCTCGGGAAGCGCGACGGCGACTACGACGGCAAGGCCGACGCGCGGCCCTACCGGGTCGAGGCCCACACCGGCTCCGAGCCCAAGGTCGTCAAGCTCGGCAGCACCACCCTCCCCCGCGTCGACGACGCGGCCGCCCTCGACGACGGCCCCGGCTGGACGTACGAGGCCGACCGGGCCGGCGGCGTGGTGCTCATCTCGACGGGGGCGATCGCGTCCGACGCATCCGCTCGCCTCACCCTCACCGCCACGAGCGGCGTGGGCGGTCAGGAAGCGGATGCCGCCGCGGCATCCGTCGCCGTCGAACTCGCCGATCGGGTGTTCCAGGGGGAGCAGACCACCGTGACGGCGACCTTCCGCAACACCGGCACCAAGGCGAAGGACGACGTGGTGCTCACGCCGACGGCCCCCGAGGGCTGGACGCTCGTCTCGGCGACGGGCGACCAGGTGGGCACCGTGAAGAAGGGCGGCGAGGCCACGGCCGAGTTCACCTTCGAGGTGACGGATGCCGCGGCCGCCGACCTGCAGACCGTCACCGTCACGGCGGCGTACACGTCGCAGCGGCAACCGCGCACGGTGTCGGGGGCGAACCAGCTCTACGTCGCGTACGGATCACTCGCGGGCGCGTTCAACGCCGTGTCGATCACCGACCTCACCACCGCGAAGGCCGGCAACTTCGACGGCGGTGGCGCCTCCTTCTCGGCGGCGGCGCTGGCGGCGGCCAGGGCGACGCCCGGCGGCACGGTCACGGTGGGCACGGGCGACGCGGCGATCGCGTACACGTGGCCCGAGCCGGTCGGCACGCCGAACTCGGTGGCACCCGCGGGCCAGACCATCGCGGTGGGCGGTCAGGGCACGCACCTCGCGATCCTCGCGTCCGCGGCATCCGGCGGCGGAGTGAACCCCGAGCTCACGCTCACCTACACCGACGGCACGGTCTCGAAGCAGAACGTGTTCTTCCCGAACTGGCTGCCCCAGGCATCCGGGCTCGGTGGGGCGACGGTCGCGGTGAAGTCGCTCGGGCGCAACAGCGCGACGAACCCGAACGTGTACGAGTACCCGACGTACGGCTACCAGGTGTACTCGAACCTCGTGCGCCTGAACCCGTCGAAGGAGCTCGCGTCGATCGTGCTGCCGAACGAGAGCCGACTGAAGATCTTCGACTGGCAGGTCGTCGACCAGCCGCTGCCGCCGGCACCCACCGCGTCGGCGTGGGCGTCGGAGCTGAACTGGCTCAGCGCGACCAACGGCTGGGGGGTCATCGGCAAGGACGTGGCGAACAAGGACGCCGCGAACTCGCCCGACCTGCCGCTGAAGGTCAACTACACCGACCCGTCCACAGGCCAGTCGCCGGTGTACGCCAAGGGACTGGGCGTGCACGCGCAGTCGAAGATCACGTACTACGTGGGCGGCGAGTGCTCGGCGTTCACGGCACAGGTCGGCCTGGAGGCCGGGTTCGGCGGCAACGTCATCTTCAAGGTCGACGCCGACGGGGCCAACCGCTACCAGTCGCGCACGTTCACGCCCGGGTTCGCGCCCGAGTCGGTGAACGTCGACCTGACCGGCGTGCAGTACGTCGACCTCATCGTCGAGGCACCCGGCAGCATCAACGGCGCCCACGGCGTGTGGGGCGACGCGAGGTTCAGCTGCGACTGAGCGGATGCCGCATCGCGCGACCCGAGGGCCCGTTCCGC
>NZ_JBFUCL010000180.1:0-7612 GCF_056405255.1 Agromyces sp. P1_H4
CGCGCGGCCTCGGCGACGGCGGATGCCGCGGCGGCGGCGACGGCGGCATCGCCCAGCCGTCCGGCTTCGGCCTCGAGCTCGTCGACGAACGCGGTGATGCGGCTCGCCTCCGCCTCACGCGACGCCACGTCGGCCTTCGCGGCCTGCACCTGATCCCACGTGGGATAGTCCTCGGCGAACGCCGTCGCAGGGGGCACGGCGAGGAGCGCGAGCAGTACGGCCGCTCCCGCCGTCGCCTTCCATCCGCGTCGCACAGGGCCCCCTCCGAGCCCCGCGAGTCTACCCACGGGTGCGCTCGGCGGTCGCTCGGACACGCAGCGTACACTCGTGCGGATGCGCGCCCTCCGACCCACGGCCACGACGTTGCTGCTGGCGGCGACGCTCGTCGGCGTCACGGCCTGCAGCCCGCTGGCCGCAGCGCACACGCCCGCAGCCACGCCGTCGGTGGAACCGACCACGCCGCCACCGGACCCCATCGCCGACTGGGTCGACGAGCGGATGTCGCAGCTCACGCTCGAGCAGAAGGCCGCCGCACTGCTCATGCTGCACGCGCCCGGCACCGATCCCGCCCCGCTCCGCGCCTACGTCGACGCCGGCGTCTCGGGACTCATCCTGATGGGCGACAACGTGCCGGCGACGCCGGTCGAACTGGCCGCCCTGACCACCGCCGTGCAGGGCGACCCCGAGGCGCCCGTGCTCATCGGCATCGACGAGGAGGGCGGCGAGGTGCAGCGGCTGCCATGGGACGGCGCCGCGAGCGCCGGCACGTTGCGGGGCGCACCGCCGCAGGCGGCCGAGGAGGCCTTCGCCGCGCGGGCGGCGACGCTGTCCGATGTCGGCGTCTCCGTGAACTTCGGCGTGGTCGCCGACGTCACGCCCGATCCGGCCTCGTTCATCTCGGGGCGCGTGCTCGGCACCGACGCGGCCGCCGCTGCCGACCGCGTCGCCTCGGCGGTGGCGGGGGAGCGCGGCACCGTCGCCAGCACGCTGAAGCACTTCCCGGGGCACGGCGCGGCGCCGGGCGACTCGCACTCGAGCATCCCGTCGGCGCCGCTCGACCTCGACGAGTGGCGCGCCGGTCCCTCCGTCCCGTTCGTCGCGGGCATCGACGCAGGCGCCGAGCTCGTGATGACCGGGCATCTCGCATACCCGGCGGTCGACCCCGCGCCGGCGTCGCTCTCTCCCGCCTGGCATCGGATCCTGCGTGACGAGCTGGGCTTCGACGGGGTGGTCGTGACCGACGACATGCTCATGCTGCAGCACAACGGCCTTCCGGAGTACGAGGATCCCGGGGAGAACGCGGTTCGCGCCGTCGCCGCGGGATCCGACCTGCTGCTGTACGTGCTGCCGGCCGATCCGGGCACGGTGGGCGTCTCGGTCGGCGGCCTCGTCGCAGCGATCGTCGGCGCCGTGCAGGCGGGGCGGATCAGCGAGAAGCGGCTCGATGACGCCGCCGATCGGGTACTGACCCTGCGGCGGACGCTCGAGGAGACCGGGACGAGGTCCGGAATGAATCCGGACGTGGGGGAATAGATCGGAACTCAATGCGTTTGCATGTGTGTGGCCGACCGGGCCGCACCGACATCGAACACGGAGAACCGCACATGACGAGCACCGCCACCACGATCGAGATCCCCGGATACCGCGCAGGCACCTGGAAGGTCGACACCGCGCACAGCGAGGTCGGCTTCAGCATCCGCCACATCATGATCAGCAAGGTCAAGGGCAAGTTCGAGCGCTTCGACGCCACCTTCGTGACCGCCGAGGATCCGCTGGACTCGAGCGTGACCGCGTCGGCGGAGGTCGCCTCGATCACCACCAACGAGCCGAACCGCGACGCGCACCTGCGCACCGGCGACTTCTTCGAGGCCGAGACCTACCCGACGATCGACTTCGCCTCGACGGGCGTTCGCGTGGTGGACGGCGACTTCAAGGTGGACGGCGACCTCACCATCCGCGGCATCACGAAGCCCGTCACGTTCGACTTCGAGTTCGGCGGCTTCGGCGGCGACCCCTACGGCAACTACAAGGGCGGCGCCACCGCGAAGACGGTCATCAACCGCGAGGACTTCGGGCTCTCGTACAACGCGGCCCTCGAGACGGGCGGCGTCCTCCTCGGCGACAAGGTGACCATCACCCTCGAGCTGCAGGCGGCGCTCCAGCAGTAGCCGGATCCGGTCGGTACGGGCGGCACCCTTGCGGGTACCGCCCGTGGTCGTCCGGGCCGAGCGTGCGCGGTTCCGCCGATCGCGCCGCCGGGTTCAGTGCGCCGATTCGATCGACGCGAGCCGCTCGCCGTGGAAGCGGGCCCACCGGGTGAGCGCCGTGCGGTACCCGGATGCCTCGACGGCGGCCTCGAAGCCGTGCAGCGTCACGGATGCCGCACCCTTCGCCCGTGCGACCCGCCAGACGCCCTCGACGACGCCCCGCCCGTCGACCAGGATCGGCTGGAAGACGCCGTTCGAGCCCGGCACCACGCGCGCCGCGTGCCGCGGATCGCAGACCGCCCCACGCTCGGTGTAGCCCAGGAAGTATTCGTCGAACGCGGCGAGCGCGTGCCGCCGGCCCGTTCCGCGGCGCCGCGGTTCGGCCGCCGCATCGAAGCCGTCGGCGGCCACGAGGTGCTCGTCATCGAACGCCTCGAGCGCGTCGCCGGCCGCGGCGCGTGCGAGCCGGGCATCGCCGAGGGTGAGCCCCGTCCACCAGGCGAAGTCGCGCACCGTCACCGGGCCGTGACCCGCCGCGTACGCGACGAGGAGCTCGGCGAGCGTCTGTTCCCGATCGGGCGGCGTGCCGACCGACGGCGCCCATTCGTCGAGCAGCACGAAGCGCTGGCCCCGCCCCTCGACGGGGCCGCAGCAGAGCACTGCCTCCTGCGCCAGCCGCCAGATGAGGTGGTATCCCCGCTGACCGGTCGTCGCGATGCCGGCCGCCTCCCACGCGGCGAGCAGCTCCTCGCGCGAGAGCGAGGTGCCCGCGAGGACGCGCTCGGCGACGGCCCGGGCCCTGGCATGGGTGTCGGCGTCGAGCTCGAGCTGCCGGTGCCGCGTGGTCGCGCGCTGCAGTTCACGTGGACCGGTGATCGCGAGGATCGGCCGCAGCGCCTCGGCCGGCACGAAGTGCAGCGTGCCTCGCATCGGCCAGGAGCGCACGATCTCGCGAGACGCGATCGCGGCGTCGACATCGGCCACGACGGAGCCTGGCACCCGTGCGCCGAGCACCCAGCGGGCCGCGCCGAAGTCCTGCGCCTGCACGGCCCCGAGTCGTCGCACGGCGGCAGTGATCGTGGGAAGGCCGCTGCGCAGGCCGTGCGCGTTCAGGCGCGCGGCTCGCACACGGGCCGGGCTCGCGGTCGTCGGCATGCTCCGAGTCTGGCGGATGCCGGTGACATCCCCTGGGCGAGTGATCGACGCGCCGCGCGATAGACTGGGGGGCTGTGCCACTCGGCACGCCGTCACCCCACCCACTTCCGCGGAGGATCCCCGTGCTCGCCGTCCATGATCTCGAGATCCGCGTCGGCGCACGCGTGCTCATGGAACACGTGGACTTCCGCGTGTCCCCGGGCGACAAGGTGGGGCTCGTGGGCCGCAACGGCGCAGGCAAGACCACGCTCACGAAGACCCTCGCCGGCGAGACACTGCCCACCGGCGGCAGGATCGACCGCTCGGGCGAGATCGGCTACCTGCCCCAGGATCCCCGCTCCGGCGATCCCGACATGCTCGCGCGCACGCGCATCCTGGACGCCCGCGGGCTGGGCTCGCTCGTGCTCGGCATGCACGAGGCATCCATGAACATGGGCAGCGACGACCCTGCGGTCGCCGAGCGCGCCATGAAGAAGTACGGCAACCTCACCGACCGCTTCACCGCGCTCGGCGGGTACGCGGCAGAGGCGGAGGCGGCGTCGATCGCCTCGAACCTCAACCTGCCCGACCGCATCCTCGACCAGCCCCTGAAGACGCTGTCGGGCGGCCAGCGCCGGCGCATCGAGCTCGCGCGCATCCTGTTCTCGGATGCCGAGACGATGATCCTCGACGAGCCCACCAACCATCTCGACGCCGACTCGGTCGTGTGGCTCCGCGAGTTCCTCAAGGGCTACAAGGGCGGCGTGATCGTGATCAGCCACGACGTGGAGCTCGTCGGCGAGGTCGTGAACCGCGTCTTCTACCTCGACGCGAACCGCTCGGTGATCGACATCTACAACATGGGCTGGAAGCACTACCAGCGCCAGCGCGCCGCCGACGAGGAGCGCCGCAAGAAGGAGCGCTCGAACGCCGAGAAGAAGGCGGGCGCCCTGCAGCTCCAGGCGGCCCGCTTCGGTGCCAAGGCGTCGAAGGCGGCGGCGGCGCACCAGATGGTCGCCCGCGCCGAGAAGCTCCTCGCCGGGCTCGAGGACGTGCGCGCGGTCGACCGGGTGGCGAAGCTCCGCTTCCCGACTCCGGCGCCGTGCGGCCGCACCCCGTTGACCGCCAACGACCTCTCGAAGAGCTACGGCTCGCTCGAGATCTTCACGGCCGTCGACCTCGCCATCGACCGCGGCTCGAAGGTCGTCATCATCGGCCTGAACGGCGCCGGCAAGACCACGCTGCTCCGCATCCTCGCCGGCGTCGACCGCCCCGACACGGGCGTCGTCGAGGCGGGGCACGGACTTCGCGTCGGCTACTACGCGCAGGAGCACGAGACGCTCGACGTGAAGCGCAGCGTGCTGCAGAACATGGTGAGCGCCTCACCCAACCTCACCGAGACCGAGGCCCGCAAGGTGCTCGGCTCGTTCCTCTTCACGGGCGACGACGTGCACAAGCCGGCGGGAGTGCTCTCGGGCGGCGAGAAGACCCGCCTCGCGCTCGCGATGATCGTGGTCTCGGGTGCGAATGTCCTGCTGCTCGACGAGCCGACGAACAACCTCGATCCCGCGAGCCGTGCCGAGATCCTCGACGCGCTCGCGCACTACGAGGGTTCGGTCGTGCTCGTCTCGCACGACCCCGGCGCGGTCGAGGCGCTGAACCCCGAGCGGGTGCTCATCATGCCCGACGGCACGGAAGACCACTGGAGCCGCGAGTACCAGGAGCTCATCGAGCTCGCCTGACCGGCCGACCTGCTGGCCCGACCTACCGTCGGTCGAGGATCTCGTCCTCGACGTCGGCGTCCCGACGCTCGCGCGACGGCTTGCGTTCGCGCGGCGCCGTGGGCGCATCGGGTGAGCCGGATGCCTCGGCGAGGCCCCGCCGTTCCTGGTTCGCCGCCCAGCCGAGCCCGATGAACCCGAGCAGCGCGAAGACGAACCACTGCAGCGCGTACGACAGGTGCGGACCCTCGTCGCGCACCGGACGGGCGGCGGCCAGCGGCGGCTCGTCGGCGTCGGCGCCGTCCTGCACGAGGATGCCGTAGGCGCCCGTGTAGCTCGGCTCGCCCACGCGCTCGGCGAGTTCGTCGAGGTCGATCGTGGCGAACTCGATGCCCGTCGAGGTGCGGCCGGCGATGCGGCCCTCACCCGCCTTCAGTCGTGCCTCGAGGTCGACGTGCCCGGAGGGTGCGGGGTCGTATGCGCTCGGGCGCCCGTCGGAGTCCTGCGCGATCCAGCCGCGGTTCACCATGAACACGGTGCCGTCATCGAGCCGGAACGGCGTCACCACCTCGAACCCCGAGCTGCCCTCGAACGGGCGGTTCCGCACCACGACCTCCTCCTCGGCGAGGTATTCGCCCGAGAGGGCCACGACGCGCCACCGCTGGTCGATGTCGAAGCCGACCGGGTCGGGCAGCGCCTCGGCCACGGGAATCGCCTCGGCGTCGTAGTTGGCGTCGATCCTGGCGACCTCGGCGAGCGCCTCGGCGCGGCGGTTCAGCTGCCAGGTGCCGAGGGCGCAGCAGGCGATCGCGAACACGATCACCAGGGCGAGGTAGCCCGCCCACCGCGGAGAGCGGAGGAAGCGCCAGTCGTTCACGCATCCACTCCCGTCGCGGTCTCCGTCGCCGCGTCGAACGCCGCGACCCGCACGGGGAAGGACCGCGCCTCGAGGAATCCGCGCAGGTACTCCACGTGCTCGTCACAGGCGAGCCAGGTCTTCCAGCGGTCACCCGTGTGGATGCGCGGGTTCTGCCAGTCGATGCGCCAGGTGGCGCTCGTGCGGCACGCGGCACGCGAGCAGACGTCGGGGGCGGCATCCGCCCCGATGCCGCCGATCACGCGGCACCACGCTCGTCGTCGGGTCGGTCGGATGCCGCGGGGTCGGGGTCGGCGGGTTCGGCAGGATCGGTCCCGTCATGCTCGGTGACGGGCTGCGGGGGAGTGACGGGAAGGAGCCCGCCGGGACGCAGCACCTCTGGAGCACGCGACGGGCCGCTCACGTTGGCGAGCACGACCGCGACATAGGGCAGGAAGATCGCTCCCGCCGCGAACACCGCCAACCACCAGCCCTTCGCGAAGAGCAGCGCGAAGATGCAGGCGACGCGGATCGTCATCGCGATCGTGTACTTGATCATGCGCGCGCGCCGCTCCGCGTCAGGCGAGGGCGGCAGCGAGGTGATCGACTGCTGCTGCTTCATGGTGGTCGCCGTGGGGTCGCGCGGCTCTCCTCACCCACAAGCCTACGTCCGCTGGGGCCCCGCCGAGCCACGGATCGGGCAGCCTCTAAGCTGGGACGGGCCGATCGGCCGACATGCCAGCGCCATGCGAGAAACGGAGTCCCACATGACGACCAGCCGAACCGTCCTCGTGACCGGTGGAAACCGGGGCATCGGATACGCGATCGCCCGTGAGTTCGTCGCACAGGGACACCGGGTCGCCGTCACCGCCCGCTCGGGCGAGGGCCCCGAGGGGTCGCTCACGGTCCGGGCCGACGTGACGGATGCCGCATCCGTCGACCAGGCGTTCTCCGAGATCGAAGCCGCCCTCGGCCCGGTCGAGGTCGTCGTGGCGAACGCCGGCATCACGCGCGACACGCTCCTCATGCGCATGAGCGAGGACGAGTTCACGAGCGTGATCGACACCAACCTCACCGGCGCGTTCCGAGTCGTGAAGCGCGCGTCCAAGGGCATGCTGAAGGCCCGCTTCGGACGCATCGTGCTCATCTCGAGCGTCGTGGGCCTCTACGGCTCGGCCGGCCAGGTGAACTACTCGTCCTCGAAGGCCGGGCTCGTCGGCATGGCGCGCTCCCTCACCCGCGAATTGGGCGCGCGCAACATCACGGCGAACGTCGTGGCGCCGGGCTTCATCGAGACCGACATGACCGACGAACTGCCCGAGGCGCAGCAGGCCGAGTACAAGAAGAGCATCCCGCTCGGCCGCTTCGCCTCGCCCGACGAGGTCGCCCGCGTCGTCGCGTGGCTCGCCGGCGACGACGCCGGGTACATCTCGGGCGCGGTCATCCCCGTCGACGGCGGCCTCGGAATGGGCCACTAGCCGTCACGAGCCCGCCCGACTCAGCGGTCGATGCGCACCACGTCGTACTCGGTGTCGGGAGTCGGCGGCGTGCCGAAGCGCGCGTTCGGCAGGTAGAGGCCCGAGCCGAACCTGGCGATGGTCGTCGGCACGGCGAAGTCAGGATCGGTCAGGCGGTCGACCACCGTGCCGCTCGTGCCCTGCGGGTCGAGCCGGACGACGGCCACGGTGTTGAGC
>NZ_JBFUCL010000181.1:0-7605 GCF_056405255.1 Agromyces sp. P1_H4
GCCCGATGTCGTGTACACGAACCCGAGCGGGGTCTTCGTGCGCTACAACCTCGGCTACGCGTTCGCCGAGGCGGTGCTGCCGCTCGCGACCGGCGGCTTCAACACCCAGGAGTCGATCGGCGGCCACGCCTCGGCGGGCTTCGCCACCCCGTGGGGCGAGTTCTCGGGCGGCCTCTCGTTCAACTGGAACTACGACATGGCCCGCTTCGCCTGGGTCGACGTGAACGGCGACGGAATCCCCGACCGCCTGCACAAGCCGTCCGCGGGCGAGCAGCCCACGGTCGAGTTCGGCACCGGCTCGGGCCTGGCCCCGGCCGTCCACTTCGGCGACTTCGCGACGGCCGCGGGCGTCGGCGCGGCCAACCTCGGCAACGCGCCGCAGGTGTCGTACGACCGCTCGCAGGGCATCGGCGGGGGCGTCGACTTCACCGTCTACGCCGGGCCGCTGTGCCTCGTCGCGTGCTACCTCGTCATCAACCCGGGCGCCTCGTACCAGAACTCGGTGAGCTTCTCCGAGGTCACGCTCGAGGACATCGACGGCGACGGATTCGTCGACTCGCTCGCCTCGACCGACGACGACGAGGTGCGGGTGCAGCGCAACACGACGGGCCGGACCAACCTGCTCTCGTCGTACACGAACCCGCTCGGCGGCAACGTCAGCCTCGACTACGAGCGCTACGGCAACACGGTCGCCCACCCCGGCTCGGCCTGGGCGCTCAGCCGCGTCGCCGTCGACGACGGCAGGCCCGGCGACGGCGCGGATGTCTCGGTGTCGACGTTCTCGTACGACGACCTGCGGTTCGACCGGCTGTTCCGCCAGTCGCTCGGCTTCGCGAAGGTCACCGAGCAGGAGCTCGACCCGCAGGGCATCGCCAAGCGCACGACCGAGACCGAGTACCTCAACGACGACGTGTTCGTCGCGGGCCTGCAGACGTCGATGGTCGTCCGTGACGCCCTGAACGGCAAGGCGCTCCGAGCGGCGAGCCTGGACTGGGGCATCCGCGACGTGCAGGGCGTCCCCGCCGGCTTCGACCCGCTCGCCGAGGCCGACCTCGTCGACGTGCAGACGGCGATCCCCGCGCTCACCGGAACCGAGTCGCTCACCTGGTCGTACGCGCCGCTCGTGGTCGACAGCGAGGAGCGCTACTTCACCCCCGATGGCATCGGAGCCGGCAACGAGACGCGCGTGAGCTTCACCTACGACGGTCTCGGCAACGTGCTCGAGCAGCTCGACCAGGGCGAGCTCGAGACCGACGCCGACGACGTGCGCACGGTCACCGACTACTCGGACTGCCTCATCTCGGCGTCCGAGGTCGAGCTGGACGCCGACGGCGACTACGACACGGGTGTCGGATGCTTCGGCGACACCCCGTACTACCCGATGCCGAGCGACGAACAGGCCTCGCCGATCTTCTCCGCCGACCTCTGCCCGACGTGGGTGAGCGTGCCGGCCGTCGTCACGGTGTACGGCGCGGACGGCACGGTCCTGCGGCAGCGCGACGGTCGCGACGCGGTCTGCGACAACCAGTCGGTGACGCTCCTCAAGGAGCGCATCAGCGATTCGGAGGTCGCGGTGACCGAACTGCAGTACGACTCGTGGGGCAGCTACAACCGCATCGTCTACCCCGAGGGCGAGGGGGGCGTGCGCTACGCGGTCGAGTACGTCTACGACACGAACGTGGGCCACGCCAACATCGCGGAGGTGACCGAGTACGACTTCGACAGCCAGGACGAGGTCGATGTCTTCCTCGACTACGAGGCCGACACCGATCCGGCGCCGCTGCGCACGGGCCTGACGTCGACCGCCACCTTCGACTGGGCGTCCGGCGAAGTGGAGAGCCGCACCGACGCGAACCACAACACGACCTCGTACACGTACGACGACCTCGGCAGGCTCACCTCGATCAGCAACCCGCTGCAGGCCGACGCCGTGACGTTCGAGTACCACCCGAGCGCGCCCGACTACGGCTATGCGATCGCGAGGCACGCGGATGCGTTCAATGCCGACCCGATCGAGACCGTACAGTTCGCCGACGGCATCGGGCGCATCACGCAGCAGAAGCGCGATGCCCGGGTCGTGAACGCGCAGGGCGTGCCGGCCGACGGCCGAGTGGTCAGCGGCGCGGTCGTGTACGACGTCTTCGGCCACGAGGTCGAGACGTACCGGCCGACGTTCGACACGGTCGCGCAGACCGCGTACGAGACGGCGACCTCGGATGCCGCGACGAAGTCGGTCTTCGCATTCGACCTGCTCGATCACGAGATCTCGCAGACCGAGCCCGGCGCACGCACCACGACGTCCGCGTACGGCTTCGGCGCTGCCGCGGTGGGCGGCGACCCGGCAACCGTGATGAAGGCCGTCAGCACCGATCCGCGGGGTCGGGTGACGACGACGTTCACCGACATCCGCGGCAACGAGGTACGGATGGACGACCAGCCGCTGAATCCGGCGACGTCCGACCCTGCCGACCTGCTGGCGCCCAAGACGGCGCGCTACGAGTACAGCCCGCTCGGCGAGCTGCTGCGGGTCGTCGACGTCGCCGGCAACACGACCACGCACACGTACGACGGGGTCGGCAACAAGCTGAGCACGGACACGCCCGACGGCGGCCTGCTCGAGACCTGGTACGACGCCGAGGGCAAGGTGATCAAGGAGGTCTCGGCGACCCTGCGCGAGGAGGACGTCGAGACGACCTACCACTACGAACTGCAGAACCTCGTGAAGATCGTGTACCCCGAGGACACTCCCGACGTGACGTACACGTACGGCGCTGCCGGCGCGCCCGACAACGGCGCCGGGCGGATCGTGCAGATCGACGACGCCTCGCGGGTGGTGTCCCTGGGATACGACCCGCTCGGCAACACCACGAGCCAGCTCAGCGAGATCAAGCTGCACAACTGGGTGCCCGGCGATCCCAGGTTCCAGTGGACCACCGAGTGGGAGTACGACGGGCTCAGCCGTGTGAAGGCGATGACGTACCCCGACGGCGAGGTGCTGACCTACGACTACGACGCGGGCGGCCTCACGAAGTCGGTCGTGGGCGACGAACCGGGCCTCAAGAAGGTGCCCGTGCTCGATGCCAATGGGAACCCGGTGCTCGGCGCCGACGGGAAGCCCACGTTCACCGACGAGCCGACCACGTGGCACTACGACTACGTGAACGACCGGCGCTACGACGAGTTCCTCGTGCCCGCGGCGATCGACTACGGCAACGGCGCGACGACCACCTGGAGCTACGACGAGCTCACCCGGTGGATGGACAACGTGCGGACCGTCTCGGCCAACCGGCCGCTCAAGGGCAACCCGGCGCACTACTCCGAGGTGCAGGACCAGTCGTACACGTACGACGTCGTCGGCAACCCGAAGACCTACTCGAACGACGTGCCCTCGACGGTGACGAACCTGTTCGGCAGCCCGGTCTCGATGACCTTCGACTACGACCCGTACGACCGGCTCGTCGGTTCCACGGGCTCCGCCAAGGTGTGGAAGAACACGCGCACCTACTCGTTCGGCCTCGACTTCGACGACGCCGGCAACGTCGAGACGAAGGCGCAGGTGGACAAGCTCGGCGGCAAGGTGCAGTCGGCCACGTCGTACTCGTTCAGCCGCACCTTCGACGCCGATGGACCGCACCAGGTGAGCGCGCAGGGGCAGGACACGTTCCACTACGACGCCGACGGCGAGCTGGTGCAGATCRTCAACGGCACCGGCAAGAAGGCGAAGATCGCCCGCGAACTCACGTGGGACTGGGCCGGTCACATGGTCCTCGTCGACGAGTACGGCGCGACGACCGACTACGCCTACGACGACGAGGGCCGCCGGGTCATCGAACGCGGGCCGAACGGCGAGACCGCGTTCATCAACCCGTGGGTCACGGTGCGCAACGGCAACGAGCTGACGAAGCAGATCTGGGTCGACGACGAGCTGATCGCTCAGCAGCGCGATCCCGGTGACGACCCGTACACCGCCGAGGGGCAGCGGTACTTCCTGCACAAGGACCTGCAGGGCAGTACCAACGTCGTCACCGACGCCCAGGGGCAGACGTTCCAGCACCAGGAGTACTTCCCGACGGGCGAGGTGTGGATCGACGAGCACTCGACCGTGTATCGCACGCCTTACCAGTACGCGGGCGCCTACACCGACGAGCGGCGGAGCCTGATGGACTTCGGCGAGCGATGGTACGACGCGCGGCGTGAGCTGTTCCTCACGGTCGACCCGGCGTTGAACGACCCGTACAGCCTGGTCGGATCCCCCGAGTTGCAGGCGTCCTACGCCTACGCGGGTTCCAATGCCATCAGGTACACCGATCCGAGCGGCGCGCTGTTCACCATCGCGAAGGCGAACGACATCGTGCGGGCGGCCTGGGACGCGAGTGACGCGGCGAACAAGATGTCGGGATTCTCAGCGCTCGGCGCCGCCGGCCAGGCGATGGATGCCGGCAAGGCCAATCACCTGCCCAAGGCGTTCGTGCGGCTCGGGGTGGGCATGGACCGCGATGCGGCCAAGAAGTGGCAGGACGCCGCCGAGGTCGCCGACCCGAACCCGATCCTCGACATCGACCCGGCTGCCGGCACCGTGAAGCTCGGTGCGCCCTACGGCAAGCGGGCGAAGTTCGGCGGCGAGAAGGCGGCGGCCACGACCACCTCGCAACCTGCGGGCGGCGGAACCGGCAACGCGACGGCGGGCGGCACTCCGGCGGTGAACAGCAGCCAGGCCTCGAATGCGACGAGCACCTCGGGCGGCGCCGGAGGCACCGCGAAGGCGACCGGCACGTCCAAGCCACTGCCGCCGACCCCCACCAAGGCGAAGTCGAGCGGCCAGGCCGCGAAGCCCCTCCCGACACCTCCGTCGAAGAACGGTACGCAGTCCGCCGGAACGAACAGCACCGGCAGCTGAGTCCACCGGGCGCGGTCACCGAGCAGGCGGCCCCGCCTGCTCAGGTGAGCGAGCCGGGTAGACTTACACGGTCAGGCATCCGCCCCGCGGCATCCGCTCGCCGCCGTTCTCTGGAGCTCGCCACTCGTGACCATCGAAGCCCCCGCCACGACCGCTGCCCCGACGACCCAGACGCCGGTGCTCGACACCGTCGAGGTCGCGCAGGCCACGCCCGAGAAGGAGCAGCCGTACGCCGCGCTCGGGCTCAAGCCCGACGAGTACGAGCGCATCCGCAACATCCTCGGCCGGCGCCCCACGAGCGCCGAGCTCGCGATGTACTCGGTCATGTGGAGCGAGCACTGCTCCTACAAGTCGTCGAAGATCTACCTGCGCCAGTTCGGCAAGAAGGTCACGCCGGCGATGAAGCAGCACCTCATGGTGGGCATGGGCGAGAACGCCGGCGTGCTCGATATCGGCGAGGGCTGGGCGGTCACCTTCAAGATCGAGTCGCACAACCACCCGAGCTACATCGAGCCGTTCCAGGGCGCCGCAACCGGCGTCGGCGGCATCGTCCGCGACATCATCTCGATGGGCGCGCGCCCCGTCGCGGTCATGGACGCGCTGCGGTTCGGCGCGATCGACCACCCCGACACCGCCCGCGTCGTGCACGGCGTCGTGTCAGGCATCAGCTTCTACGGCAACTGCCTCGGCCTGCCGAACATCGGCGGCGAGACCTGGTTCGACCCCACCTACCAGGCGAACCCGCTCGTGAACGCGCTCGCCGTCGGCGTCATGCGCCACGAGGACCTGCACCTCGCCAACGCGAAGGGCGCCGGCAACAAGGTCGTGCTCTTCGGCGCCCGCACCGGCGGCGACGGCATCGGCGGCGCGTCGATCCTCGCCTCTGACACGTTCGCCGAGGGGGGCCCCACCAAGCGCCCCGCGGTGCAGGTGGGCGACCCGTTCGCCGAGAAGGTGCTCATCGAGTGCTGCCTCGAGCTCTTCGCCGGCGACCTCGTCGAGGGCATCCAGGACCTGGGGGCGGCGGGCATCTCGTGCGCGACCTCCGAGCTCGCGTCGAACGGCGACGGCGGCATGGCGATCGTGCTCGACGACGTGCTGCTGCGCGACCCCTCGCTCACGCCTGAAGAGATCCTCATGAGCGAGAGCCAGGAGCGCATGATGGCCATCGTGCGGCCCGAGAAGCTCGACGGCTTCCTCGAGGTCGTGAAGAAGTGGGACGTCGAGACGAGCGTGCTCGGCGAGGTCACCGAGACCGGCCGCCTCTCGATCATGTGGCACGGACAGGAGATCGTGAACGTCGACCCGCGCACCGTCGCCGTCGACGGCCCGGTGTACGAGCGCCCGGTCGCCTACCCGTCGTACCTCGATGCGCTGCAGGCCGACGGGGCATCCGCCCTCGAGCGCCCCTCGACGCCTGAGGCGCTGCGCGAGCAGTTCGTGCAGCTGGTCGGCTCGGCGAACCAGGCGGATGCCGCATGGGTCACGAACCAGTACGACAAGTACGTGCTCGGCAACACGGCCCTGAGCTACCCCGACGACGCGGGCATGGTGCGCGTCGACGAGGAGTCGGGCCTCGGCGTCTCGGTGGCGACCGACGCGAACGGCCGCTACTCGCAGCTCGACCCGCGCCAGGGCGCGAAGCTCGCGCTCGCCGAGGCGTACCGCAACGTCGCCGTCTCGGGCGCGAAGCCCATGGGCGTCAGCGACTGCCTGAACTTCGGCTCCCCCGAGAACCCCGAGGTCATGTGGCAGTTCTCCGAGACGGTCGAGGGCCTGAGCGACGGATGCCTCGAGCTCGGCATTCCCGTCACGGGCGGCAACGTGTCGTTCTACAACCAGACCGGCGACGTGCCGATCCACCCGACGCCGGTCATCGCCGTGCTCGGCGTGATCGACGACGTCGCCCGCCGCATCCCGTCGGGCTGGCAGGACGACGGCCACAACATCTACCTGCTCGGCGACACGGCGGCCGAACTCGACGGTTCGGCCTGGGCGGGCGTCGTGCACGACCACCTCGGCGGTCGTCCGCCGGCGGTCGACCTGGGCCGCGAGAAGGCGCTCGCCGAGCTGCTCGCCGCGGCGGCGCTCGAGGGGCTCATCGACTCGGCCCACGACCTCAGCGACGGCGGTCTCGCGATCGCCCTCGCCGAGGCGGTCGGCCGCTTCGGCGTCGGCGCACGCGTGGTGCTCGACGAGGTGATCCAGGACGCCGGCATCGACGCGGCGACCGCCCTCTTCTCCGAGTCGACCGGGCGCGTCATCGTGTCGGTCCCCCGCGAGGACGACGTGAAGTTCCGCGGGCTCTGCGAGGGCCGCGACTACCCGGTGCGCCGCATCGGCGTGACGGATGCCGCGTCGGGCTCGCTCGAGGTGCAGGGCCTGTTCACCGTGGCGGTCGAGGAGCTCCGCAGCGTGAACCGCGCACCGCTCGCCGACGCATTCGGCCCGATCGTCGGGTACTGACACCGACTCGACCGGGTCGACGACGGAGGCGAACGACGCGATGGACGACGAGYGGCAGGCGTACTCCGACGAATACGCCGCCGAGCACGGCCGCTTCGCGCTGATCCCCGCCGCCTACGTGTTCCTGCTCGACGRGGAGCGCGGCGACGCCGGCGAGCGCGTGCTCCTCCAGCGGCGAGCGGGCACCGGCTACTACGACGACTGGTGGGCTGCCGCGGCCGCCGGGCACGTGGAGCAGGGCG
>NZ_JBFUCL010000182.1:0-7580 GCF_056405255.1 Agromyces sp. P1_H4
CGCCCGGCGCGCCGACGCCGCTCGCGCCGCTGGCCACGACCCCGCCGCCCGACGACGCCGACGCGCCTCCTCCGAGCGATCCGCCGTCGCCCGAGCCCACTCC
This sequence comes from Agromyces sp. P1_H4, assembly GCF_056405255.1. Classification (NCBI taxonomy): domain Bacteria; kingdom Bacillati; phylum Actinomycetota; class Actinomycetes; order Micrococcales; family Microbacteriaceae; genus Agromyces; species Agromyces sp. P1_H4. The sequence goes on from NZ_JBFUCL010000182.1 coordinate 104, forward strand.
GGAACCGACCGACGGCGGCACCGGGACCGGGCGCGACACGGCTCCAGGGCAGACCAAGAAGCCGCGGCCGCCCGGCGGCTGACGCGGCCAGGGCCGCAGCGCAAGGGGCTGCGCACGCGCCGCCCAGCCGATAGGTTCCCGCGCATGGAGACCGTGAGCGAAGTCGTCGTGGGTGCGCACCGCTACCGAGCGCACGAGACGGGCATCGGCCGCGCCGGCGAGGTCACGACGGTGCTGCTGCACGGCATCGGCATGACGCACCGCTCGCTCGCGAAGGTGCAGGAGGCGATGCCCGCGACCCGGCGAGTGCTGAACATCGACCTCGCGGGCTTCGGGCCGAACCCCGCGCCACGACACGGGCTCAGCGTGGAAGAGTACGGGCGCGATCTCGCCGAGGTCCTCGCTCGGCGCGGCGCGTGGCCGGCGATCGTCGCGGGGCACTCCATGGGCACCCAGTTCACCGTCGAGCTGGCGAGGATCCGGCCGCGGGAGGTGCTCGGCATCGCGCTCATCGGGCCGGTGGTCGATCCGGCGCGGGGCACCGTGCGCCAGCAGGCGCTCGACCTCGCCAGGGACACCGTGGGCGAACCGCCTTCCGTGAACGCACTGGTGCTGCGCGACTACTTCCGCGGCGGCATCCGGTGGTACCTGAAGGAGCTCGGGGCGATGATGCGGTACCCGATGCTCGAGCGCATCGCGGATTGCGTCGCGGACACCGTCGTGATCCGCGGCGAACGCGACCCCATCGCCCGCGAAGCGTGGTGCGAACTCCTTGCGGCCGCGAGCGGCGGACACGCCGAGGCCGTGAGCGTGCCCGGGAGGCGCCACGTGGTGCCCCGCACGGCGCCCGACGCGGTGGCGCGCGAGCTCGTGCGACTGGCCGAGCGGGTCGAGCGCCGAACGGCGGATGCCGCGCCCCGGCGCTGAGTCCGCGTGTCGGCGCATCCGTCCCCCGGCCGGGTCAAGGGGGTTGTCCGGCGTTCCGGCATGGCCGAACGTGGATGCACCTTGGGAGGCGGTGGTCCGACGGAAGGCGGCTGCCGTGCAGGATCGACACATCACCGACGAACGGCGCGAGGCGCGAGCGCCGGGACACGAGGCATCCGCCCCGTCGCGACGCAGCCGGAGACCCCGGTTCACCTGCAACGTGGTCCCCGGGGTGCATCGCCTCGAGCACGCCTACGTGAACTGCTACCTCCTCGAGCAGGGCGGCGCGCTCACGATCGTCGACACGGCGCACCCGGCGACCTGGCCGGTCATCGGCCACGCCATCCGCGCCCTGGGCCGGGAGCCCGGTGACGTGCGAGCCTGCGTGCTCACCCACGCGCACTTCGACCATCTCGGTTTCGCCCTGCGAGCGCAGCAGGAGTGGGGCGTGCCGATCATCGCCCACCCCGAGGAGGAGTACCTCGCGGCGCATCCCTACCGCTACGCGCACGAGAATCCGCGGGCCGCCTACCCGATCGCGCACCCTCGGGCGGTGCCGCCGCTCTTCGCGATGGTGCGCGCCGGCGCACTGCGGGTGAAGGGGGTGTCGGGGCTGACATTCCTCGCCGCGGACGAGGTGCTCGACGTGCCGGGGCGTCCGCGGGTGGTGTTCACGCCCGGACACACGTTCGGGCACTGCGCGCTGCACCTGCCCGAATCGGACGCGGTGCTGAGCGGCGACGCGCTCGTCACCTTCAACCCGTACACGGGCGGTGACGGACCGCAGATCCTGTCAGGCGCCGCGACGGCCGACAGCGAGCAGGCGCTGGCCTCGCTGACGGCGCTCGCAGAGACCCGCGCATCAGTCCTCCTGCCCGGTCACGGTCCCGTCTGGCGCGAGAGCGCCGGGGTCGCGGCGGCGATGGCGAGGTCGGCCGGGCCGTCGTGAGTCGCGGGCGGGCGTGCACGTTCAGGGGCGCACCGGCGATCAGGCCGCCAGCGCGTGCGCGTCGTGCAGCACCACCGACGTCGGCCGCGGGTGGTCGTGATCCCTGGGGCAGGCGCATGGCACCGCGATCACCGAGAGCTCGAGCCGAACGAACTCCACGTGCTCGACGAACTCCGCCGACTTCGTCCGCCCCCACCACGCCATGATCGACCTCCCTCACCAGAGAGACGCCACGGATGCCGGATCGTGACGCGGTTCGCCGGAATCCGTGTCGGCGCGTTCGGGTTCGTCACATTCCGGATTCATTCAGCGTTCAGATTCGCATGGTCGGCTAGGTTGAGCGCGACGCCCACCGCCGCGCGCCACCACCGAACCGATGGGAACCCCCAGTGACCATTCGAACGGCCGAGTACCCCAGGCCGGATCACTTCCTGCTCCACATCAGCGACACGCACCTGCTCGCTGGTGGCGGCAAGCTCTACGACCGGGTGTCGAGCGAACAGCACCTGCGGACGCTGTTCGACGAGTTCGAGGCATCAGGTGCCCGGCCAGAGGCGATCGTCTTCACGGGCGACCTGGCCGACCGCGGCGAGGCCGACGCCTACGACCGCATCCGCCAGATCGTCGACCCCGTGGCCGAGCGGCTGAGCGCCCAGGTCATCTGGGTCATGGGCAACCACGACGACCGCGGGGCGTTCCGCCGCGGCCTGCTCGGCGAGCGACTCGGCGGGTCGCGCCCGGTCGATCGCGTCGACGACGTCAACGGGCTGCGCGTCATCACCCTCGACTCCACCGTGCCGGGCCACCATCACGGCGAGGTGACGCCCGGCCAGCTCGACTGGCTCGCCGAGGAGCTCTCGATCCCCGCGCCGCACGGCACGATCCTCGCCATGCATCACCCGCCGGTGCCGAGCGTGCTCGACCTCGCCGTGTCGGTGGAGCTGCGCGACCAGTCGGGCCTCGCCGAAGTGGTCGACGGCAGCGACATCCGCTCGATCATCGCCGGGCACCTGCACTACTCGTCGACCGCGACGTTCGCGGGCGTGCCCGTCTCGGTCGCGTCGGCGAGCTGCTACACCCAGGACCTCAACGTGCCCGTCGGGGGCACCCGCGGTCGCGACGGCGCCCGCGCGTTCAACCTCGTGCACGTGTATCCCTCGACCGTGCTGCACTCGGTCGTGCCGCTCGGCTCGTTCCCGGCGCTCGACTTCATCCCCGCCGACGAGAGCGCGCGCCGCCTCGGCGAGTCGGGCATCAGCATCGCGGATGCCGCGACGCCGCGTGTGTCGAAGGAGCCCCCGTTCACCATGCCGATCCCGGTGCTCGCCTGACGGCAGCCGCCGCCCGCGAGGCTGCGCCTGCGACTACGCCGTGAGGTCGGGCGTGCCGGCCGCCGCCGCCGCAGGCAGGTCGGCCGCGGCATCCGTCGCCTTCTCCCACGGTGCCGGGAACGGGAAGTAGCGGTCGAGGAACTCGATGACCGCCGCCGTGCGCTGCTCGACCGAGATCTCGGGGAAGCTGCCGTCGTTGAGGCAGAACATGTCGTGGTCGCGGCGCTTCAGCAGCTGCTTCATGGCGGGCAGCGCCTTGCGCAGCGTCGTCTCGACGTACTTCACCTTGGCGTCGGTCTGCACCACGGCGCGGCCCGTGAGCAGCGCGTAGTAGTGGTACAGCGAGTTCGTCACCGAGATGTCGGTCGCCGAGCGGAAGCGGCTCGCCGCCGTGCGGCGGAACTCCTCGGGGAACGCCGCCTCGAGGTCGGCCATCACGCTCTTGCGGAGCGGCGCCGCGCAGTGCTCGAGGTGGCGCGTCGTGACCTTCCCGTACCGCTCGCGCAGGAGCGCCCGGTTCACGCGCGCGGCGTTCTCGAACCCGCTGCGACCCGGGTGCGTGTCGCCGAGGCCGATGCGCGTCGACGCCTCGACGAACTTCGTGATGCCGCCGGGGGAGAAGAAGAGCGACGGGCTGACCGCCCGGCCGAAGAACATGTCGTCGTTCGAGTAGAGGAAGTGCTCGGCGAGGCCGTCGATGTGGTGCAGCTGGCTCTCGACGGCGTGCGAGTTGTGCGTGGGCAGCACCGACGTGTCCGCGAACATCTCCTCGCTGCGCACGATGGTGACCTTCGGATGCTTCGCCAGCCACGCCGGCGCCGGGGAGTCCGTCGCGATGAAGATGCGCCGAATCCAGGGCGCGAACAGGTAGACCGACCGCAGCGCGTACTTCAGCTCGTCGATCTGCCGGTAGCGGGCCTCGGAGTCGTCCCCCTCGCCGACCACGTAGCTCTGCATGCGCTTGGCGCGCTCGCGCACGAACTCGTCGCTCGAGCCGTCGACCCACGAGAACACCATGTCGATGTCGAAGTCGACGTCGCTCGCGAGCGGCGCGAACATGTGCTCGAGGGTCGGCCAGTCGCGGCCGTGCAGGTGCACCGTGTCGTCGATCGCCTCGGAGCGCGGCAGCGTGCGGCGCATCAGCGCGTTCTCGACGGGCGCCTCGATCGTGTCCTCGCCGAAGCGCCAGAACTCCAGCTGCACGGCGGTCTCGCTGCCGTAGCGCAGGCGTCCGACGGGCTCGACGCGGGGGCGGTAGAGGCGCAGCACGGTGGCCTTGCGGTGGCCCGACAGGCGTCCGTCGGCGAGGAGCACCGGGTGCGAGCCGGCGGCCCGCTCAGGCGCGAGGGTCGCCGCGTAGAACGGCTCGTTCGCGAAGGCCTCGGCGAAGGCGTTCGCCACGGCCTTGCGGTCGGCGCGGTCGACGGCGAGCACGAGGCGGTCGTCGTTGCCGCGCACGAGGAGGTACGAGATGGCGGCCGCGTCGAGGGCGTCGCGGACGGCGAGCAGGTCCTCCACCATCGACTCCTGCGGGGTCGCGTGGCCGTTCCGCAGCGCGTACTGGCCCTTGCGCACGACGAGGTCGTCACGATCGAACCGCGCGGTGCGCGGGGCCGACGCCACCAGCACCAGCTCCGAGGCATCCGAGAGCCGCATCGGCGGCGCTGCCGACGGTTCCTTCCTGGCGAACGCATGCCCGTCGTGCTGGTGCGGGTCGGCAGGTCGATCGCGGTGGGAACTCGTCACGGAAGGGTGGCCTCCAGGGGTCGGGAGATCGCGCAGGAATTCGCGCGGGGATCGAAACGATTCTATCGAGTGCGGGCGCGGGATCCCACGGCTTGACGGATGGCGGATGCCCCGCCGCAGGCGTAGCCTCGAATGAACCATTCCGCGTGCCGGGACCCCGCGTGCGGCGACCTCGAGAGCGAGTCGCCATGACCACGCACACGGCACCAGCCAGCGACTTCACCGAACTCGCCCGTCAGGTGCGTGAGGCGGGCCTCATGCGGCGGCGCTACGGCTATTACTGGACGAAGCTCGTGCTCGTGCCGGTGCTCTTCGCGGCCACCGTCGTCGCGTTCATCCGGATCGGCGACTCGTGGTGGCAGGTCTTCATGGCCGTGTGGTTCGCGTTCCTGTTCACGCAGACCGCGTTCCTCGGGCACGACGCCGCGCACCGGCAGATCTTCCGCTCGGGCCGGTGGAACGACTGGACCAGCCTCGTGCTCGGCGGGTTCGTCGGCATGAGCTACGGCTGGTGGCAGCACAAGCACACCCGGCATCACGCGAACCCGAACCAGCTCGGCGTCGACCCCGACATCGACCTGCCGGTGGTCGCGTTCACGCCCGAGCAGGCCGGACGGCACCGGTCGCCGTTCATGCGCTGGGTGATGGCGCATCAGGGCGCCTTCTTCTTCCCGATCCTCCTGCTCGAGGGGCTCTCGCTGCACGCGTCGAGCGTGCATCGCGTCGTCATGCGCGAGCATCTCGCACACCGCCCCGCCGAGATCGCGGTGCTCGCGGTGCGGCTCGTCGGGTTCCTCGCGCTCGTCTTCCTCGTGCTCTCGCCCGGCATCGCGGCCGTGTTCCTCGCCGTGCAGCTCGGGCTCTTCGGCCTCTACATGGGTGCCTCGTTCGCGCCGAACCACAAGGGCATGCCGCTCGTGCCGAAGGCCCTGCGGCTCGACTTCCTGCGCCGCCAGGTGCTCATGAGCCGCGACATCCGAGGCACCCCGTTCCTCGACTTCATGATGGGCGGGCTCAACTACCAGATCGAGCACCACCTCTTCCCGTCGATGGCGCGGCCCCACCTGCGCCGGGCCGCGCCCATGATCGCCGCGTACTGCCGCGAGCACGGCGTGCCCTACACGCAGACCGGGCTCTGGCAGTCCTACGCGATCGTGCTGCGCTACATCAACCGCGTCGGGCTCGGCGAGCGCGATCCGTTCATGTGCCCGCTCGTCGAGCAGCGGGCGAGCATCTGAGCGGATGCCGCGTGCGGCACGTCGGGTGACGGATGCCGCGTGACGGATGCCGCGCGGGCCGCCCGCGGCATCCCGCCCGCCCGCGGCATCCGATGACCCCCGATGACGCCGGGTTGCGGCGTGTGGCACCCCGTTCCGCCGTGTGACGGCACCCCTCGCGGCATCCGCGCGGCCTGCCTAACGTCGCATCCGGGAGGTGGACGCATGACGAGACTCATCATCGGCGCCATGGTGCGGGCGGTCGGCGCGTACCCGTCGGGCTGGCGGTATCCGGGGGCGCATCGAGACCCGCGGGGCGACGCCGCCGTGCTGCGCCGCGCCGCCGAGGTGGCCGAGCGGGCGCGCCTGGACTTCCTGTTCTTCGGCGACTGGCTCGCCACCGGGCACGACCTCGAGTACCGGGATCCGCACCTCGTCGCCCGCGTGGATCCGCTGAGCGCCATCACCTACCTCGCCGGCGTGACCGAGCGCATCGGGCTCGTGGCCACGGTGAACACCACCTACGCGGATCCCTTCACGGTCGCGCGGGCGAGCGCCTCGGCCGACCTGCTCTCGGGCGGGCGTGCGGCGCTCAACCTCGTCACCGGGTCCGACGCCCGCTCGGCGGCGAACCACGGCGTCGACTTCACGCACGCCAGCACCGTTCGGTACGACCGCGCGGTGGAGTTCCAGGAGGTGCTGCGCCGACTCTGGGACTCGTTCGACGACGACGCGATCGTGGCGGATGCCGCGTCGGGCGTGTTCCTCGACCCCGACCGCCTGCACGCCACCGCGTTCCACGGCGAGCACCTCCGCGTCGCCGGGCCGCTCAACGCGGTGCGCCCCGTGCAGGGACACCTGCCCGTCCTGCACGCGGGCCTCTCGCCGAGCTCGAAGCTGTTCGCGGCGCAACACGCCGACCTCGCGCTCGTCGCCGTGTCGGGTCACGACCAGGCGATCGCGGTGCGCGAGGAGCTGCGCTCGCTGGCGTTCGAGTCGGGCCGCGACGACCGCACGCTGAAGGTCATCGCCCCGGTGCTGCCGATCATCGGCGAGACCCGCGAGCACGCACAGGCCATCGCCGACGAGTTGAGCGAGCTCGTGCAGATCGCCGAGGACTGGCCGGGTGGCGCGCCGCCGGCGTTCCCGGCCGCTCGCTCGCTCGCGCAGCTCTCGACCCTCGTCGGCGTCGACCTGACCGGCTTCTCGCCCGACCGTGCGGTGACGCCGACGCTCGCATCCTCGTTCTCCGATGCGGGCCAGCTGCTCGTCGAGATCGTCGCCGAGCGCACCGGCCGGGCCCCGTC
>NZ_JBFUCL010000183.1:0-7539 GCF_056405255.1 Agromyces sp. P1_H4
CTGACGCTCCTGCCTCCACGTGCGCCGCGAACGCTCGGTGATGATCGCCAGATGCTCGCGGCGCGGGCCTCGTTGCTCGACGGCGGTGCCTACTCCCCCATCTCCGACGCGATGATCGAGGCCAGCCTGGTCGATTCCACCGTCTCGAGTGACGGTTCGATGCGCATCGCCGACCTCGCCTGCGGCACCGGCTACTACTCGGGTGCCCTCGCGCGTTCGGTTCCGGATGCACGCCTGCTCCTGGCCGACCGCTCCCCCGACGCCGTGCGCATGAGCCTGCGGTCGATCCCCGACGCAACCGGCGTCGTCCTCGACCTGTGGAGTCCGCTGCCGATCCGGGACAGCGTGGTCGACGTCGCGCTCAACGTGTTCGGTCCGCGCAATCCGCCCGAGTTCGCTCGCATCCTCGCGCCCGGTGGGCGACTCATGGTGGTGGTGCCACGCGACCGCCACCTCGCCGAACTGCGCCGGGACGGCGCGATGCTCGACGTGCCGGCCGGAAAGTCCGATCAGGTGACGAGGCAGTTCGCCGCGGTGGGGCTGGAGGTGGCGACGATGGTGACCGTCGAGTACGCCCTGCCGGCTGATGCGCGCCTGCGCCGACTCCTGGTGGGCATGGGCCCTTCAGCGCACCACACGACCAGCCTGACGAGCACGGACAGCCCGAGCACTGACGGAGCGGAGGACCTCCTGCTCGACGTCACCGTCTCCATCGACCTCATCGTGTTCGCACGGAGGTGAGATGCGGGAAGCCCCGGCGCCGAGGCGCCGGGGCTTCCCGCGAATGCGCGGCTCGGTTCAGCGTGCGAAGTTGCCGCGGTAGTACTCGAAGACCCATCCGACCAGGGCGATCACGACGATCGGCACGGCGATGAACGCGATCCAGAAGCCGATGGCGAGACCGAGGAACGCGAGCGCCGCACCGGCGGCGAGCACCATCGGCCACCAGCTCCACGGGCTGAAGAACCCGAGCTCGGGGTCGCCGTCGTCGATATTGGCGTCCAGCCGGTCCTCGGGAAGCTCAGCGCCCTGCGCCTTGTGCACTCGTCCGAGGTAGAAGGCGATGAATGCGGCCAGGACGGTCGTGAGCGAGAGCGCGACGGTTCCCGCCCACTCCACGCCGGGGTCGTTCCCGTCGATGCTGGTCCAGACGCTGTAGAGGATCGCCGAGAAGGCGAAGAAGCCCGCCAGGATCCAGAACAGAATGGCGTTCGCGCGCATTTACTTGACTTCCTTCGTCGCTGCGTCGTAGACCGGTGCTTCGGGTGCGTCCTTGGCCGGACCGATGCCCACGGGGATGCCGGCTTCGGGGTGGTTCAGGTCGAACGCGGGGGCCTCGGACCGGATGCGCGGGATGGACGTGAAGTTGTGGCGCGGCGGCGGGCAGCTCGTGGCCCACTCGAGCGAGCGGCCGTAGCCCCACGGGTCGTTCACCGTGACCTTCGGCGCGCGGCGCGCCGTGATGTACACGTTGAGGAAGAACGGGATCATCGAGACGGCGAGGATGCCGGCACCGATCGTGGAGAGCTGGTTCATCCAGGTGATGTTGTCCTCGGGCAGGTACGAGTAGTACCGGCGCGGCATCGCCACGACGCCCAGCCAGTGCTGGATGAGGAACGTCGTGTGGAAGCCGATGAACAGCAGCCAGAAGTGCCACTTGCCCAGCGTCTCGTTGAGCATCTTGCCGGTCCACTTCGGCCACCAGAAGTAGAACCCGGCGAACATCGCGAACACGACGGTGCCGAACACGACGTAGTGGAAGTGGGCGACGACGAAGTAGGTGTCGGAGACGGCGAAGTCGAGCGGCGGCGATGCGAGGATGACGCCGGTCAGGCCGCCGAACACGAAGGTGATGAGGAAGCCGATCGACCACACGAGCGGCGTCTCGAAGGTGATCGAACCGCGCCACATGGTGCCGATCCAGTTGAAGATCTTCACGCCGGTGGGAACCGCGATGAGCATGGTCATCAGTGCGAAGAACGGCAGCAGCACGGAGCCGGTGACGTACATGTGGTGGGCCCAGACCGTGACCGACAGCGCGGCGATCGCGATCGTCGCGTAGATGAGGGTCTTGTAGCCGAAGATCGGCTTGCGGCTGAACACCGGGAAGATCTCCGACACGATGCCGAAGAAGGGCAGCGCGATGATGTACACCTCTGGGTGCCCGAAGAACCAGAACAGGTGCTGCCACAGGATGACGCCGCCGTTGGCCGGATCGTAGATGTGGGCGTCGAAGACCCGGTCGGCGCCGGCCGCCAGGATCGCGGCGGCGAGCACCGGGAAGGCCATCAGCACGAGGATCGAGGTGACGAGCGTGTTCCACGTGAAGATCGGCATGCGGAACATGGTCATGCCGGGCGCGCGCATGGTGATGATCGTGGTGATGAAGTTCACGGCGCCGAGGATGGTGCCGAAGCCCGAGAGGCCGAGACCCAGCATCCACAGGTTGCCGCCGATGCCTGGTGAGAACGTCGTCGACGCGAGCGGCTGGTAGGCGAACCACCCGAACGAGGCGGCGCCCTGCGGCGTGAAGAAGCCGGCGACCGCCATGAGCGAGCCGAAGTTGAACAGCCAGTACGCGAAGGCGTTGAGGCGCGGGAACGCGACGTCGGGCGCGCCGATCTGCAGCGGCATGAGCACGTTCGCGAATCCGGCGAAGAGCGGCGTCGCGAACATGAGCAGCATGATCGTGCCGTGCATCGTGAACAGCTGGTTGTACTGCTCGCGGGTCTGGACGATCTCGAGCCCGGGCTCGAAGAGCTGCGCGCGGATGATGAGGGCCATCACGCCGCCGATGCAGAAGTAGATGAACGCGGTGATCAGGTACAGGTACCCGATGACCTTGTGGTCGGTGGAGGTGATCCACCGAACGAGGATGTTGCCCTTGCGTTCGACCTTGGAAGCGCCGAACGGCAGGCTGCTCGACTGAGGGCGAGCCGGTGCGGTCGTGGTGCTCATTCGGACTGGGTCTCCTCTTGCAGCTTGGGCGTGCCCGTGCCGGGCAGGTTCTGGTTGCGGTCGTACTCGTCGGAGAGCTGACCCTCCTGGCCGAGGTCGCGCAGCGACTCGATGTACTGCTCGTACTCGGACTCGGAGACGACCTCGACGTTGAAGAGCATGAGGGAGTGGTACTCGCCGCAGAGCTCGGCGCACTTGCCCTCGTACGTGCCCTCGCGCTCGGGGACGAACGACATGTAGTTCGTCTTGCCCGGGAACATGTCCTTCTTGTACAGGAAGTCCACGACCCAGAACGAGTGGATCACGTCGCGCGACTGGAGCTCGATCTCGACGTTCTTGCCGACGGGCAGGTAGAGCGTGGGCAGCTCGGACTGGACGAGCGAGCCCTTCGCACCCTCGTCGGAGAGCTGGCCCTGGATGCCGGGCGAGTACACGTCTTCATTGACGTAGTTGAAGTCCCACGCCCACTGCTTGGCGATGACCTCGACCTTGACGTCGATGTCGTCCTCCGCGAAGCGCTGCTCGATGATCGCCTGGTCGCGTGCCGTGAAGGCGAAGAAGCCGAGCACGAGGATCAGCGGCACGATCGTGTAGAAGACCTCGATCGGCATGTTGTAGCGCAGCTGCACCGGGAGCCCGGTCTGGCCCTTGCGACGGCGATAGGCGATGACCGCCCAGATGGTGAGGCCCCACGTGATGACGCCGACCACGAGCAGCACGATCCATGAGGTGACCCAGAGGCCCGACACGAGCTCGGTGTGGTTCGTGACCGGCGGCTGACCGGCTTCGAATCCGGGGAGGAATCCGTTCAGCTGCGCCTCGGTGCATCCTGCGAGGACGAGGCTGAGCGACGCTGCGATCGGGATTGCAGCCCATCGGAGACGGCGATTGTGGCGCACCGGTGACCTTTCGGGAGACTCGAAGGCGCTTCTCAGCGAAGCGCGGTGATCGAGACCTAGCCTACTCCGAACCTGCTGCCCGGGTGTGCACGCGGGGCTCCGATCGAGCACGTCGCGACGCGGATTTCCATCTCGATCGGCGGAAACAACGAAGGGAGGCCGCCTCGGCGACCTCCCTTCGGAGCGTGATGGGCTGCGCTCAGTGGAACGAGTCCCCGCACGCGCAGCTGCCCTGGGCGTTGGGGTTGTCGATCGTGAAGCCCTGCTTCTGGATGGTGTCCTCGAAGTCGATGGAGGCGCCGTCGAGGTAGGGGACGCTCATCTTGTCGACCACGACCTCGACACCCGAGTAGTCGACCACCGCGTCGCCGTCGAGGAGACGCTCGTCGAAGTACAGCTGGTAGATGAGGCCGGAGCAACCGCCCGGCTGCACCGCGACGCGGAGGCGCAGGTCGTCGCGTCCCTCCTGCTCGAGGAGGCTGCGCACCTTGTCGGCGGCGGGGTCGCTCAGCTTCACGCCGTGCGCGGTCTCGGTGATCGTGTCGCTCATGTCTCTCCTCGGTGCGTCGGAAACGCGGGAACCTCCCTCAATGGTAACCGCGGAACCGGAGTGCGCGTCCGGTCTTTGCTCAGGAAGTCGTGGTCCTGCCCTCGAGGCGCGCCAGGAACAGCGCCTCGCTGAGCAGGGCGCGCTTGAATACCCCGAGGTGCAGCGACTCGTTGGGGCTGTGGGCGCGGGAGTCGGGATCCTCGACGCCGGTCACGAGGATCTGCGCTCCGGGGAACTCCTCGACGAGCTCGGCGATGAACGGGATCGAGCCCCCGACGCCGATCTCGACCGGCTCGCGACCCCAGCCCGCCGCCATCGCCGCCCGCGTCTCGGCGACCGCCCAGCCGCTCGTGTCGACGAGGAACGGTTGCCCCGTGTCGACGTCCTCGAACGTGAGGCGCGCGCCGAACGGGGCATTCGCCTCGAGGTGCGTCCGAATCGCCTCGTACGCCTCGTCGGCGTCCTGACCGGGAGCGATGCGCGCGCTGACCCGCACGCGCACCCCCGGCACCAGCGTGTTGGAGGCGTTCGCGACATCCGGGGCATCGATGCCCGTGATCGTGACCGCCGGCTGCGCCCAGATGCGGGACAGGATCGTGCCGTTGCCGATCGGTGAGACGCCGTCGAGCAGTCCGGTCTCGCGGCGCAGTTGGTCCTCGTCGTACGCGGGCGTCTCGAGGTCGGCGCTGCGGAGGCCCGCCACAGCCACCGAGCCGTCGGGCGCCCAGAGGGTGTCGAGGGTGCGGATGGCCGCGAGCATGGCGTCGGGCACCGCTCCCCCGTACATGCCGGAGTGCGACGCGTGGTCGAGGGTGTCGAAGCGCACGTTGAATGCGACGGCGCCCCTGAGCGCGACCGTGATCGCGGGCGTCTCGAGGTCCCAGTTGCCGGAGTCGGCGACGATGATGGCATCGGCGGTGAGGAGGTCGCGGTTCTCGCGGAGGAAGTTCGCGAACGACCGCGACGCCCACTCCTCCTCGCCCTCGACGAAGACGGCGATGCCGAGATCGAAGTCGCCGGATGCCTCGGCGAACGCGCGGATGGCGCCGACATGGGCCATCACGCCCGCCTTGTCGTCGGCCGCGCCGCGTCCGTGCAGGCGATCGCCCCGCTGCGTGGGCTCGAACGGAGGGGTCTCCCAGTCCTCGTCCTTGCCGGGAGGTTGCACGTCGTGGTGGGCGTAGAGGAGCACGGTGGGCCGGCCGTTGCGCGCCGGGCGGCTGGCGACGACCGCCGGCTGGCCGAGCTCGGATCCGTCCTCGACCGCCGCCCGGCGCACCTCGACCAGGTCGAAGACGCCGGTGCCGCGCAGGAGTGCTGCGACCGCCTCGGCGCTCTCGGCCACGTGGGCCGCGTCGAACGCCGGCCACGACACGGATGGGATGCGGACGAGGCCGGCGAGGTCGGCGACGGTGGCCGGGAATCCGGCGTCCACGGCTGCGCGGATGGCCTCGGAGGTCTCGGGTGCGGAAACGACGTCGGATTCGGTGAGTCGGGGGTCGGTCATGCCGGTAATCTTAAGGGCAACCGAACCGAGGACTCCCGTGGCAAAGCAACCGAACAGCAGCGACCAGCCGAGCGTCGAGACGCTCGAAGAGACCCAGGCCCGGGTGAAGGCCGGCAAGGGTGCGCCCACGCCGAGCCGCGCCGAGCAGGAGGCCGCACGCAAGCGACCGCTCGTCCCCAACGACCGCAAGGAAGCGGCGAAGCAGGCCCGCGCCCAGCAGTCCGAGGCGCGCGAGCGCGCCCGGGTCGGCATGGCCCTCGGCGACGACCGCTACCTGCCCGCACGCGACCGCGGGCCGCAGAAGAAGTTCGTGCGCGACTACGTCGACGCCCGGTTCAGCATCGGCGAGGTGCTCATCCCGGTGATGTTCCTCGTGATCCTCCTGACGCTGATCCCGAGCGCCCAGGTGCAGACCATCGGCATCCTCGCCCTCTGGGCGTTCTTCCTCATCGCCGTCGTCGACGTCGTGATCCTCGGATACGTCGTCACGCGCAAGGTGCAGGCCAAGTTCGGCGCGGACAAGGCGGAGCGCGTGCGCTGGTACGCGGCGATGCGTGCGCTGCAGCTTCGTCCGCTGCGGCTTCCGAAGCCGCAGGTCAAGCGCGGGCAGTACCCGTCCTGACCCGGATGCGCACGCGCTCGCGAACGGCCACGCGGCTCAGTCCGCTCGCGCGTACGCTCCGGCCCTGATCAGCGGCACCCGGGTCTCCTCGTCGCTGAGCGAGCCGTGCTGGCCGATCATCGACTCCGCCTGCCGATTCGATTCCCGCCGGTCGTAGTACGCGATGCCCGCCCGGGCGATCACGAGCAGGTCGCCGATGCGGGGCCGCACCTCGTCGGCGACCTCGCCGTACATGCCCGCGGCGATCGCCTCCTCGCGCGTGACGACCCACGCGCGATGCTCCTCGGCGGCACGCCATCGATCGACGAGCTCCGCGCGAGCCGCAGCGTCGAGGTCGGGCTCGAGATGGAGCGAGAGGAACCGGGGTTCACCCCCGACGTGCCGCACGCCGTCGACGAGTCCGGGCTTCGCGTCGATGAACACGTGCCGGTGGGCGGGCACGTCGATCACGCCGTGGTCGGCGGTGACGAGCAGGCCCGTGCCACGCGGCATCCGTCGTTCGAAGGCGGACAGCTCGGCGTCGAGCTGCTCGAGGATGCCGAGCCAGCGGTCGGACTCCCAGCCGTGCGCATGGGCCGCCTGGTCGAGTTCGGGAACGTAGAGGTAGACGAGCGCACCCGCATCCCCCTCGAGCAGCGTGCGCGCCTCGGCGAACCGGTCGGCGATGGTCGCGGCCGCGCGGTACTCCGCTCCGCGCAGCACGGCCCGGGTGAAGCCCGAGTCGGCGTAACGGGCCGCGCCGACGGCGAAGCTCCGGATGCCGCGCCCTGCGGCCTCCTCGAAGCGGGTCCTCGAGCGCTGCCAGGTCTCGGGGACCATGCCGGCGTCCCAGCCACTCAGCTGGTTGACGAGGCGATCGTGGGCGGCGTCGAGCACCCGGTAGCCCACGAGCCCGTGCTCCCCCGGCATCCGGCCGGTGGTGAAGCTCGCGATCGCCGCGGCGGTCGTCGACGGCACGACCGTGCGGATGACGTCGCGCCGCGACATCCGCCCCGCCAGGAAG
>NZ_JBFUCL010000184.1:0-7520 GCF_056405255.1 Agromyces sp. P1_H4
GCCCACCACCATGCGCATCGTGGTCGACTTGCCGGCGCCGTTCGGGCCGAGGAACCCGGTGACGCGGCCCGGGTGGACGGTGAAGTGGAGGTCGTCGACGGCGGTCTTCGCCCCGAATCGCTTGGTGAGTCCTGCTGCAGTGATCATGCCTTCGACGCTACGGATGCCGCGTCGCGCACACATCGGCCCCGGGAACGGTTCCGGGGCGGCGGCAGTGGTACCGGAGTACCACCGCCACCGCCCCGGAAGCCGGAACGTGGAGCGCTACGCGTCCTGCGCGTCACGCTCCTGCGCGACGAGGGCGCGGTCGACGCCGGCGAGGCGCTCGATCACGAGGCGCCGCAGCGCGGGCACGTCGGGGTGCGCGTCGAGCCAGGCGCGGCTCGCGTCGGCGAGCGCGCGGCTCGCGAGCGGCGACGGGTAGAGCCCGTCGACGAGCTTCTCGGCGATCGCGTAGCTGCGCTCTTCCCAGATGCGCTCGAGCATGCCGAAGTACCGCTCCACGAATGCCTCGAGCAGCGCCGGGTCGTTCGCGCGGAGGAAGCCCTCGGCCGTCTCGCGCACCACCGTGTTGGTCGCGGTGTCGACGTCGATGAGCGACGACCACGCGCGCTCCTTGCCCTCGATCGTCTGGATCGCGGCGCGGGCGTGCGCGGCGGACTGCTGTCCGGTGGCCGTGTTGTCGCCGGCGAGGCGCTCGTCGATCTCGGCGTCGCCGGCACGACCGGCGGCCACGAGCGCGATGAGCAGCTCCCAGCCGAGGTCGGTGTCGATCTCGAGGCCGTCGAGCTCGAGCGAGCCGTCGTACAGTGCGGCGAGCTCGTCGACGTGCGAGCCGGCCTCGGCGATCGCGGCGAAGTTCATGACGAACTGGAACTGGGCGTCGCTGCCGCCCTCGGCCTCCTGCGCGAGGCGCCAGAAGCCGTCGGCCAGGGACCGCCGGGCGTCGGCGCGACGCTCGGGCGCGACGTAGGCGCTCGCGGCGAGCACGGCGTTCGCGAGCACGATGCGCAGCGTCGTGGACTCGGTCTCACTGGCGATGTTGCCGAGCACGAGGGCGAGGTAGTCGCTCGCGCGGGTCTCGCCGTCGCGCGTGGCATCCCACACCGAGCTCCAGACCAGGGCGCGCGCGAGCGGGCTCTCGATCTCGGACAGGTTCGCGAGGGCGACGCCGTGCGAGGCCTCGTCGAGGCGGATCTTCGCGTAGGCGAGGTCGTCGTCGTTGAGGAGGACGAGGTCGGGGCGGCGCAGGCCGACCAGCTCCGCGACCTCCGTGCGCTCGCCGTCGACGTCGAGCTCGACGCGGTGGTCGCGCACGAGCTTGCCTTCGCTGAGGTTGTAGAAGCCGATGGCCAGCCGGTGCGGACGGATCGTCGGGTGCTCCTCGGTCGCCGCCTGGAGCACCGCGAACGACGTGATGACGCCGTCGTCGTCGGTCTCGATGGCCGGACGCAGCGTGTTCACCCCGGCCGTCTCGAGCCAGAGCCCGGACCAGTCGGACAGGTCGCGGCCGCTCGCGGTCTCGAGCTCGGCGAGCAGGTCGGCGAGGGTCGTGTTGCCCCAGGCGTGCTTCTGGAAGTAGGCAGAGACGCCCTGGAAGAACGCGTCGACGCCCACCCAGGCCACGAGCTGCTTCAGCACCGAGCCGCCCTTGGCATAGGTGATGCCGTCGAAGTTGACGAGCACGTCCTCGAGGTCGTTGATCGTCGCGACCACCGGGTGGGTCGAGGGCAGCTGGTCCTGGCGGTACGCCCAGCTCTTCTCCATCGAGTTGAACGTCGTCCATGCCTCGGTCCACTCGGTGGCCTCGGCCGTGGCGATGGTCGACGCCCACTCCGCGAAGGACTCGTTGAGCCAGAGGTCGTTCCACCACTTCATGGTGACGAGGTCGCCGAACCACATGTGCGCGAGCTCGTGCAGGATCGTGACGACGCGGCGCTCACGCACGGCATCCGTGACCTTCGACCGGAACACGTAGAACTCGGTGAACGTCACCGCGCCCGCATTTTCCATGGCGCCCGCGTTGTACTCGGGCACGAACAGCTGGTCGTACTTCGCGAACGGGTAGGGCACGCCGAACTTCGCCTCGAAGTACTCGAAGCCCTGCTTGGTCTTCTCGAAGATGTAGTCGGCGTCGAGGAACTGCGAGAGGCTCTTGCGGCTGAAGACGCCGAGCGGGATGGTGCGGCCGTCGGCCGAGGTGAGCTCGTCACGCACGACGGCATACGGGCCGGCGATGAGCGCCGTGATGTAGCTCGAGATGCGGGGGGTGGGCTCGAACGCCCAGGTCTTCGCGCCCTCGTGGGCGTCGACGGGCTCGGGCGTGGGGGAGTTCGACACGACCTCCCAGTGCGCCGGCGCCGTCACCGTGAAGCGGAACGAGGCCTTGAGGTCGGGCTGCTCGAACACGGCGAACATGCGTCGCGAGTCGGGCACCTCGAACTGGGTGTAGAGGTAGGCCTCGTCGTCGACGGGGTCGACGAAGCGGTGCAGGCCCTCGCCCGTGTGCATGTAGCGGCCGTCGGCGACGACCACGAGCTCGTTCTCGGCCGCGAGGCCCGACAGCTCGATGCGCACGCCGTCGCTGACCTCGGCCGGATCGAGCGCGACGCCGTTCAGCGTCACCGAGTGCACCTCGGCCGTGATGGCGTCGATGAACGTCGAAGCCCCCTCGGTCGCGGCGAAGCGCACCGTCGTCTGGCTGCGGAACACCTCCGGACCGGTGGTCACATCGAGCACGACGTCGTAGTCGTGCACGCTGACGAGCGCCGCGCGCTCCTCAGCTTCGATACGGGTGAGGTTCTCTCCGGGCACGTGCGCTCCTTTGCAGTCATCGACGCGGCTCGTGGCCGCAGGCAACGTGTCCCAGCCTAGCCCTGCGGGCCCCCGCCCCCGCAGCCCCTCGTGCGGTCCTCGAGCGCGTGCATTGCGGCGTTGACCCCACCTCGCCCCCCGCCCTACGGTGGCCCCATGGCCGAGAGCACGGATGCCGCGGCATCGACCTCCGAGCGATACCGCGTGTTCGCCGACGTCGAGGCGCGCGGCATGTCGGCGACCTATGAGGCATGGGCTGCCGGCGTCGCCGACGACCCCACCGCGATCGCGCTCATCGACGAGCTCCCGTCGCCGAAGCGCCAGCCGAACCTCGTCTTCTCCGCCGCGCGGTTCCACGGGGCGCCCGTCGGGCCGTACTCCGCCTTTCGCGAGTGGCTCACGGCGAACTGGCCCGCCGTGCGCGAGACGGCCCTCTCCCACGCCACCCAGACGAACGAGGCCGGACGTTGCGCGCTCCAGGTGCCGGCGCTCGCCGCGATCGAGGGGCCGATCGCGCTGCTCGAGGTCGGGGCATCCGCCGGTCTCTGCCTGTATCCCGACCGCTACAGCTACCGCTACTCGGGGCATCCGCAGCTTGACCCTTCCGACGGTCCGAGCCCGGTGGTGCTCGACTGCGAGGTCCGCGGTCCCGTGCCCTTGCCGGTGCCCGACCGGCTGCCCGACGTGGCCTGGCGCGGCGGGATCGACCTCAACCCGCTCGACGTGCGCAGCGCGGAGGATGTCGCGTGGCTCGACGCCCTCGTGTGGCCGGAGCACGACGACCGCCGAAAGCGACTTCGCGCGGCGGCGGCGGTCGCGGCATCCGATCCGCCGCGGATCGTCGCCGGCGACCTCAACGAGCAGCTGGCGGCTCTCGCGGCCGACGTGCCGGCCGAGGCGACCCTTGTCGTGTTCCACACCGCCGTGCTCATGTACCTCGACTCCTCAGGACGGCAGCGGTTCGCCGACCTGGTGCGCGAGCTGCCCGGCCACTGGCTGTCGATCGAGGCGCGGTCGGTCACGCCGGGCATCCGGGTGCGCGACGACGTCGACAACGAGAGCAGCGACCTCGTGCTCGCGCTCGACGGCGTGCAGCTGGCCTGGGCGCAGCCGCACGGGCGCGCCATCCGGTGGATCGCGAATCCCTAGACTTGGCCCCATGCGCATCCACATCGCGACCGACCACGCCGGCCTCGAGTTCAGCCGCACGCTCGTCGATCACCTGACCAACGCCGGTCACGAGGTCGTCGACCACGGCCCCACCGAGTACGACCCGCTCGACGACTACCCCGCGTTCTGCATCAACGCGGCGCAGGCGGTCGCACGCGACCAGGCCGCGGGCGTCCGCACGCTGGGCATCGTGTTCGGCGGATCGGGCAACGGCGAGCAGATCGCCGCGAACAAGGTGCGGGGCATCCGTGCCGCCCTCGTGTGGAGCATGGACACCGCGATGCTCGCCCGCCAGCACAACGACGCGAACGTCATCTCGATCGGCGCGCGTCAGCACACGGTGCAGGAGGCCATCCGCTACATCGACGCGTTCATCGCCGAGCCGTTCTCGGGCGACGAGCGGCACGTGCGCCGCATCGCCCAGCTCGCCGAGTACGAGACGACGGGCGACATCGCCGGCAAGGGCGTCGACCACGACGCCGACGCGGCCCGGGGCGCCGGCGTCGCCGGCTCGGCGAACGAGGCCTAGGGGGTCCGGTGCCCGAGGGACACTCCGTCCACCGCATCACCCGCCAGTTCGAGCGCAACTTCGTCGGGCACGTCGTGCACGCATCGAGCCCGCAGGGCCGCTTCGCCGTGGGCGCAGCCGAGCTCGACGGGCGACGGATGACGGATGCGCGCGCGGTCGGCAAGCAGATGTTCCTCGGCTTCGAGGGCGACGTGTGGCTGCGCGTGCACCTCGGCATATACGGGGCATGGGACTTCGCGGGCGACATCCGCACGGATGCGACGATCGCGTCGGCGAACGGGCGCATGGGGCAGACGAACCAGCGGGGCACCTTCCTCGACGGCCCGAACCCCGATGCCGTGGTGCCCGACGCGGTGGTGTTCGACTCGGCGGGCGAGAACTCGCTCACGTCGATCGGCGCCCCGCGTCGCACCCGGCTGCGCATGTCGGAGTCCGAGAAGGAGGGGAACGGCCTCGAGACCTTCCCGCCCGAGCCGGTGGGCCAGGTGCGCGTGCGCCTGCTGACCGACACGATCTGCGCCGACCTGCGCGGTCCGACGGCGTGCGAGGTGCTCGACCCGGCGCAGGTCGAGCGGGTGGTCGCGAAGCTCGGCCCCGACCCGCTCATCGACGGCGGCCCCGAGGCCGAGGAGCGGTTCACTCGCGCCGTGCGCAAGCGCGCCACCCCGATCGGGCTGCTCCTCATGGACCAGAACGTCGTCGCCGGCATCGGCAACGTGTACCGCGCCGAGTTGCTCTACCGCGCGCGCCAGAACCCGCACACGCCGGGCCGATCCGTGCCAGAGGAGCACGTACGGCACCTCTGGCGCGACTGGACGAAGCTCCTCGCCATCGGCGTGGAGACCGGCCAGATGATGACCATGGACGACCTCGACCCCGAGGCGTGGCGGGCGGCCATGGCGAACCGCGCCGACCGCCACTGGGTGTACAAGCGCGAGGGCCTGCCCTGCCGGGTCTGCGGCACGAACATCGTGCTTGAGGAGATGGCCGGCCGCAAGCTCTACTGGTGCCCCTACTGCCAGGCCTGAGGAGGACCGATGCGACAGAACCCCAGCTTCACCCTCGCGAGTGAGGAGGGCGTCAAGCGCCTCATCCGCGAACACCCGTGGATGACGATCGTCAGCATGACGGATGCCGCGGGCCTCGTCGCCTCGCACTACCCCGTGCTCCTCGACGAGACCGCCTCGGGCATCGTGCTGCTCACCCACGTCGGTCGGCCCGACGAGGTCGTGCACGAGCTCGGACGCCACGAGGTGATGGCCATCGTGCAGGGTCCGCACGGCTACATCTCGCCGGGGTGGTACGACGCGAACCCGGCCGTGCCCACCTGGAACTTCGTCACGGCGCACCTCTACGGCACGCCCGAGGTGCTCGACGCCGACGAGAACCTCCGCGTGCTCGAGGCGCTGGTCGACCACTTCGAGGACCCGATGCCCGGGCCGCGGCGCATGCGCGGCACCGCCGAGAACTCGGCCTACGCCGACCGCATCGCCACCGGCACGGTCGGGTTACGCATCCCGGTCACCCGATTCGTCGCGAAGAACAAGATGAGCCAGAACAAGCCGCCCGAGACGGTCGACCGCATCATCGCCGAGCTCGAGGGCGACGGCCCCTGCGCGAGCCCGGCGCTCGCCGCCGAGATGCGCCGCACGCACGAGGCACTCCGAGCGGCGCGCGCGTGAGCCGCATGCTCCTCGAGGGCGCGCGGCTGCCCGGTGCGCCCGAGGCCGTCGACGTGCTGATCGCCGACGGCGTCGTCGCCGAGGTCGTGCCGCACGGGGCACCGATCGCGGTCGGCAGCGGCGACAGCCCGCGCATCGAGCGCATCCCGCTCGCCGGCCGCTGGATCGTGCCCGGCCTGTACGACCGGCACGTGCACCTCTCCCAGTGGGCGATGGTGTCGCGTCGGCTCGAGCTCACGGGCGTGGAGTCCGCCGCCGCGGCGGTCGAACTCGTCCGCACGGCGATCGATGCCGGCGGGCCCGAGGTGATCGGGTTCGGCTACCGCGACGGGCTGTGGGCGGATGCCACGACGAGCGCCGGGCTCGATGCGGTGTCGGGCGACGTTCCCGTCGTCCTCGTCGCGGCCGACCTCCACGCGTGCTGGATCAACACCGCGGCCGCCCGTCGGCACGGGGTGGAGGTGCCGGGCGACGGCATCCTCCGCGAGGGCGACTGCTTCCGCCTGGTGCGCGAGCTCGACGACGTCGCCGATGACGTGCTCGACGGCTGGGTCGGCGACGCCGCCGCGGCAGCTGCAGCGCGCGGCGTGGTGGGCGTGACCGACTACGAGATGCGGTGGAACCGCGACGACTGGGCACGGCGAGCAGCCGGCGGCGGCTTCCCGCTCCGCGTGGCCTTCGGCGTGTACCCGCAGCACCTCGCACGGGCGATCGATGGCGGCCTGCGCACCGGTGACGCGGTGCCGGGCACCGGCGGCCTCGTCAGCGTGGGCGGTGCGAAGGTCATCACCGACGGCTCGCTGAACACCCGCACCGCCTGGTGCTTCGACCCGTATCCCGGCCTGGAGGGCCACGAGCATCCGTTCGGCATCGCCACCGTGCCGTACCACGAGCTCGTGCCGCACATGAGGCGCGCGCACGAGGGCGGACTCACGCCAGCCGTGCATGCCATCGGCGACCAGGCGAACGCCCGCGTGCTCGACGCGTTCGAGGCCGTCGGATGCCGCGGCTCGGTCGAGCACGCCCAGCTCCTCCGCCACGACGACGTCGCGCGCTTCGCCCRCCTCGGCATCATCGCGAGCGTGCAGCCCGAGCACGCCATGGACGACCGCGACGTCGCCGACCGGTACTGGGCCGGACGCACCGATCGCGCGTTCATGCTCGCCGAGCTGCAGGCGGCGGGCGTCGAGCTCGCCCTCGGCTCCGACGCGCCGGTGGCGCCCCTCGACCCGTGGGTCGCGATCGCCGCGGCCGTCGGCCGGACGCGCGACGGTCGAGAGCCCTGGCATCCCGAGCAGGCGATCGACGTGCGCGCCGCGCTCGCC